>NZ_CP024034.1:0-175000 GCF_002688585.1 Candidatus Fonsibacter ubiquis
GAAGTTCATATGTCAAACCAAATAAGTCTAAAAGACAATTTCATTAACGATAAAGCTAGGTGGGAGTCATTCCAACAGTCATTGTTAGGACTTTATGGTAAAGACGTTTATACGAGTTGGTTACAAAATATTAATTTTACTAAAATAAATTTTAATACATTAGTTCTAAATGTAAAAACAAGATTTATTCGTGATTGGATCGTCGCTCACTATGCTGATAAAATTTTAGATTTATATAAAAAACTAGATACAAATATTACGCGTATAGAATTTCAGATTTCAGAAAGAGTTGAATTAAAGAATAATAATAAATCAAACATTATTGATTTTGAAAAAAAAGATTTTATCCAAGATAGCGGAAGTTATGGACTTTCAAAAATTGATGAAAGATTAGTTTTTGATAATTTTATAGTAGGAAAGAGTAATGAACTTGCTTTTACAGCAGCTAATCGAATTATTGATAATTTAAATAAATATAATCCACTTTATATTTATGGTGGAGTTGGTTTAGGTAAAACACATCTCCTAAATGCTATTGGAAATAAATTATTAAAAAAATTAGATAAAGTTATTTATGTATCAGCTGAAAGATTCATGTATCAATTTGTGAGATCTATAAAAAATAATGATGTTGTCAAATTCAAGGATATTTTTAGAAGTGCAAAAGTTTTAATTATAGATGATATACAATTTGTTAGTGGAAAAGATGTAACGCAAGAAGAATTCTTTCATACCTTTAATGCGTTAATAGAATCGGGATCACAAATTGTAATTTCTTGCGATCGACCACCCAATGAACTTGATAGAATACAAGATAGAATTAAATCGAGACTATCAGGAGGTCTAGTTGTTGATATTCAAAGTCCAGATTTTGAACAAAGAGTTAAAATTTTAAAACAAAGATGTTTGAAAGAATTTCATGCCTCGGAAAGAAATATTGCTATTGATGATGAAGTTATTAATTTTATAGCCAATGAATTAAAACTTAGTATTAGAGAAATGATAGGCGCATTTAATAGAATAGCTGCTTATCTAAATATAAATAATAGAAAAATCTCTGTAGCAGAAGCTAAGGGTATTTTAAGAGATTCTTTAAATAAAATTGAGACCAATATCACCATAGAAGATATACAAAAAACTGTTGTTTCTTATTATAATATTTCAATGCATGATTTTATGTCATCAAGAAGATCAAGATCTGTTGCAAGACCTAGACAAATAGCAATGTATTTATCTAAGAAAATGACTACCAAATCTTTACCTGATATTGGCAGAAGATTTTCTGGCAGAGATCACACAACTGTTATTCATGCAATCAAAAAAGTAGAGGAATTGATGATCCAAGATAAAAATTTTGAGAATGAAGTTAAAGATCTTAATCAAAAATTAACAAAAACTGTTTAATGGAACTTAAGTTAAATAGAGATCTTTTTTTAAAAAGTCTTTCACATATTCAAGGAATAGTTGAAAAAAAAAATACCATTCCGATTTTGTCTAATGTTTTAATAGACGCTTCTAATGGAAAAATCACAATATCTGCAACAGATTTAGATATAATCATAATTGAAGTTATTAAAGGAGAAATTATTAAGGAGGGGTCAACCACAACAACTGCGCAAGTTATTTATGATTTAGTAAGAAAATTACCATCAGGTTCAGAAATATTAATTTCCCAAAAAACTGAAGGTCAACTTTCATTAATTTCAGCAAAATCTAATTTTAATTTAAAATGTTTATCACCAAAAGATTTTCCAATTACCCAAGATGATGTTGAAGGAGAAGCTCTTGCAATTAGTTCATCTGTTTTTTTAAAGTTACTCAATAAAACTAAGTTTGCAATTTCAAATGATGAAACCAGGCATTATTTAAATGGGATTTATTTACATAAAACTAATGAGAATAATCAGTTATACCTTTCAGCGGTTGCAACTGATGGACATCGACTATCAAAAAGTAGAATAGTATTAGCTAAAGATATAGCTTTTGAAGCCGTTATTCTGCCTAAAAAGACTTTGTTTGAACTAGTGACTATTTTGCAGGAAGAAAATTCAGAACTTAAAATTACAGCTAGTAAAACTAAAATAAGATTTACTATAAATGATGTGACTTTAATTTCAAAAGTTATTGATGGAAGATTTCCAGATTATTCAAAAGTAATCCCCACTGACAATAGTAACAAGATAACAGTTAATTTGTCGTCATTTATTTCAACAATTGATAGGATTAACTCACTCTCATCTGATCGTAAGGGAACATTAAAGCTTGTTGTAAATAAAGATATTTTAAAATTATTAGTCAACGATCCAAGTGCTGGAGATGGAGTTGAGGAAATTATTCTAAGCTATAGTGGTCCAGATTTAGAAATAGGTTTTAATTCTAAATATTTAATTGATGTGGGAGGTGTTATTGAGGATAAAAATGTGATGATTTACGCAAAAGATCCATCATCGCCAGTATTAATCCACGATCCTGCAGATATAAATAGTCTACATGTTATTATGCCAATGAGAGTGGCATGATAAGATGTTTTTAATAAAAGATATAAAGCTTCAAAATTTTAGATCTCATTCTTTTACTCAACTTAATACCAATCATCTTGTTGTTTGTATTATTGGACCAAATGGGAGTGGCAAAACTAATATTTTAGAGGCCATATCTATGATTGCGGATAAAAAAGGAATCAGAGGAGCATTGATTGAAGATTGTATAAAAAAAGATTCAAAAGATAAAACAATTATTTCTACAACAGTTATCTATGAAAAAAGAGAGTATCAGTTAAATGTTGTTTTTGAGAGCAAGGAGCAAAAAATAAAAAAATATTTAGATATTGACGGTAACAAATCTTCCTTAAGTGATATTTTTAAAGATATCAATTTTGTTTGGTTAACACCTCAAATGGATAAGATCATGTATGAAGGAGACAGTATTAAAAGAAAATTTTTAGATAAAATTATTTCTAATTATAATTTTGATTATAAAAAAAACCTGAATGATTTTAAAAAGTTATCAGATGAAAGAATTCAATTATTAAAAGAAAATCAAGATTTAAAATGGATAAGTATTTTAGAAAAGAAAATGATAGATGAGTTATGGAAAATTTTTATTTATAGAAGATTTTTTATTAAAGATATTAATAATATTATTTCAAATAAATTGAATAATTTTTTAAAAATAAAATTAAATATTAAAAATATATTTGATTTGAATGAAAATATTAGCAAAGACGATTTTTATTTATTTTTTGAAAAAAAATACATCGAAAAACGTGAGATCGATCAAATAACAAAAAGAAATAGCGTTGGTTCACAATTTGATATTTTTGAATTTTTTAATGAAGAAACTAAAATAAATTCGGACCTTTGTTCAACTGGAGAACAAAAAAAAATATTAATATCAATTATCTTATCATTTATATGGCTAATGAAGTCCAAAAACATGAAATCCATATTGTTATTTGACGAAATAGCATCTCACATAGACGGAGAAAATCTTGAACTTTTTTTTGATGAAATTTCAAAAATTGGCATGCAAACTTGGTACACTGGAAATGATTTTCAATTGTTCCAAGCTATTGAAAATAAAGCATTTTTTGTAAAATTATAGCAATTACCTTATCCTAATTGTAGGCAAAAAATGTTATAAAAAGCTTCGATAATAATTTCATAAATGGCTGAAAATTTACAAAAAAATATTCAAAATAATTTATACGAAGCAGACTCAATTAAAGTTTTAAAAGGTTTAGACGCGGTCAGAAAACGACCGGGAATGTACATTGGTGATACCGATGACGGCACTGGTCTACATCATATGGTTTTTGAAGTAATTGATAACTCAATTGATGAGGCCCTAGCTGGACACTGTAATGAAATTTATGTCTCATTAAATCAAGATCAAAGCGTCACAGTTGAAGACAATGGGAGAGGCATTCCTGTTGATATGCACAAAGAGGAAGGAATATCAGCTGCTGAGGTAATCATGACACAACTCCATTCTGGTGGAAAATTTGATCATGATTCATATAAGATTTCAGGAGGATTACATGGAGTTGGGGTTTCAGTCGTAAATGCATTGTCCGAAAAATTAAAATTAAATATTTTTAGAAAAAATAAAGAATATTTTGCAGAATTCAAAGATGGAGTTACTACAAAATCTTTAAAACAAATAGGAGATTCAAAAAAAACAAATGGAACTTCAGTAACTTTTCTACCCTCAAAAAAAATATTTACAACTACTGTATTTGACATCAATATTTTAAAAAAAAGAATTAAAGAATTAGCATATTTAAACAAAAGTATTCAAATTATTCTTGAAGATAAGAGAGAAGAAAAAATAAAAAAATTTGAATACAAGTTCGAAGGAGGTATTGCAGAATTTGTTATTGATCTTGATAAGAATAAAGAAAAACTCAAATCAGATTCAGCAGAGAATCTTTTTATAAAACCGATATATATTTCTGGAAGTAAGAATGATGTTCAGTTGGAAGTTGCCCTACTTTGGAACGCGGGTTATCAAGAACAAATTATTACTTTTACAAATAATATACCTCAAAAAGATGGTGGTACTCATTTAGTAGGTTTTAGAAATGCATTAACTAGAACTATAAATAAATATGTTGTTGATAATAGTATTCTTAAAAAAGAAAAAATTTCTGTAACTGGAGATGATGTCAGGGAAGGATTAACAGCTATAATTTCTGTAAAAGTTAAAGACCCTAAATTTTCATCACAAACTAAGGAAAAGTTAGTATCCTCCGAAGTTCGCCCAGTGGTGGAGGGAATAGTGAATGAGAAGTTAGAAGTTTGGTTTGATCAAAATAGTAAGATTACAAAGGCGCTTGTAAATAAAATATCCCAAGCAGCTTTGGCAAGAGAGCTTGCAAGAAAAGCAAGAGAAAGCGTAAGAAGAAAAAGTGCTTTAGATATTTCCAGTTTGCCAGGAAAACTGGCCGATTGTCAAACAAAGGATAAGGATAAAGCTGAATTATTTATAGTTGAGGGGGATTCAGCGGGAGGATCAGCGAAACAAGCTAGAAATAGAGAATTTCAAGCTGTTTTGCCATTAAGAGGAAAGATTTTAAATACTTACGTTGACTCAAAGAATAACGGCTCAAGCAAGTTAGATCCTGCAGAAGCCAAAAAGGTTTATGCTAAGATGCTTTCTTCAAACGAAATTATAACTTTAATTAACGCTATTGGTACTGGGTTTGATGATTTTAGTCTTGAAAAATTAAGATATGGAAAGATTATTATTATGACCGATGCTGATGTTGATGGATCTCACATTAGAACTTTATTATTAACTTTTTTTAATAATGAACCGTTTAACGAGTTAATAAAAAATGGAAAAATTTACATAGCGCAGCCACCTTTATACAAAATAAAAGTAGGAAAAAAAATATCTTATATTAAAAACGACGAAGAGCTTTTTGACATAACGATTAATACAGCCAAGGATACAATTAAATTTTATTCAGAAGAGAATAAAAAATCAAAACAAGAAAATTTTGATGAGATTATCAAACTCTCCAGAAGATTTGACTCTAGAATAAGAAATTTAGGAAAAGATTTTGATAGAGACTTAGTCGAAGCTTTAGCTATAGTTGGAAGTTTTTACAAAGATAAAAAAGATTTTTTAATTAGAGATGATTCTGATGACAAGAAAAAAAAAGGCGCAATACAGGCGGCGGCAGACTATTTAAATAGATCAAGTAATAACCGTGAAAATAATTTATGGAAAGGATCTTTTAAAGAAAATTTATTTATTGTAGAAAAAAAATATTATGAAGAAACCATTATTAAAAAATTAAGTTTAGATTTTTTAGATACAAAGCATGTGGAAGAATTGAGTCAGCTTGGCGAAATGTTAAAAATTTTTAGAAAGAATTGCTATATTATTAATTCTGCTAATGAAAAGATCAACGTTTATTCACCAATCGATTTTTTAAAAAGAATCGTAGAAGAAGGCAAAAAATCAATATCTATTCAACGATTTAAAGGATTAGGAGAAATGAACCCAGAGGAATTATGGGAGACAACTTTAAATCCAGAGAATAATACTTTGTTAAAAGTAGATTATTCTGGAAATGATGTTGATAACGAAACTACTAATCCAGGTGATCGAGATAGAGAGATTTTCAAAATTTTAATGGGTGAAGATGTTGTTCCAAGAAAAGATTTTATCAATAAAAATGCTATTAATGTTAATAATCTAGACATCTAGTTTAATGAATTTAGCAAAATTACCAGAGCTAAATGACAATCAAATAAAACTCTTAACTTTAATTAATATTCGTTGGGTTGCTATTCTTGGTCAGTTTATAACAATATCAATTGTTTATTTTTATTTTAATTTTAGTTTTAATATTGAGTATTGTTACCTATTAGTTTTATTTTCCTCTTTTCTTAATATTTTTTTACAAATTAGATCAAAAAAAACCGAGCTATTGTCTAATAAACAAGCGACTTTTAGTATCCTGTACGACTTATTTCAGTTGTTTGGGCTATTATTTTTAACTGGAGGATTAACCAATCCGTTCTCAATATTAATTGTTGCTCCTATTACAATTGCTGCAGGATTTTTAAATCTTAGAAGTAGTATTTTGATTGGTTTTTTATCGATTGTATTGATTATTATTTTATCATTATTTTATTTTGAATTACCTGGAATTGAAAATAATTATCTTTTTCCAAAATTTTATATTCTTGGATTAGCATTAGCATTATGTACTACAATAATATTTTTAGCTATTTATTCTCAAAGATTAGCAATAGAAAGTGCGCAAAGAAGCGAAGCCTTTAATGTTTTGCAACAAATATTTTTAAGGGAGCAAGAGTTAAAATCCTTAGGTGGACTTGCAGCAGCAGCAGCTCATGAATTGGGAACCCCTTTAAATACCATATCCCTAGTAGCTAAAGAGTTAAAAAAAGAAATAGGATCAAATAAAAAGTTTAATCAGGATTTAGACTTACTTATTTCTCAATCGAAAAGATGCAGCGATATATTAAAGCAGATATCGAAAAATCCTTACACGGAAAAAGAAGATAATTTTTTTGATAAAGCATCTTTTAAAATTATCGTTCATGAAGTTGTCGACTCATTTAAAGATTTAAGTAAGAAAAAAATTATAATTAATGATGACGAATATAAAAAAGATTATTTAATTACAAAAAAAATCGAGATCATTTATAGCCTAAAGAATATCATTGATAATGCTTTAAAATTTTCTTCAGATAAAATTGAGATTTTTTTATTATCTAATGAAGAACAATTAAGAATAAAAGTTGAAGATGATGGAGTAGGTTTTTCAAAGCAAATATTAGGATTTTTAGGAGATCCTTATATTAATAAAAAAGATTTAGACAAAAACAAAGAAGGATTGGGTCTTGGAATTTTTATAGCAAAAGTTTTTTTAGAAAGATTGTCAGCTATTATTAATTTTTATAATTTAGAGGGAAAAGGTGCAGTAGTAGATATATCTTGGCAAAAAAAAGATTTAATTAATTTAAAACTTATATAGCTGGTTCTTGTTGGGTCATACAATGAATTGCTCCAAATCCCCAAATAAGATCTCGACAATTAATTGGCACAATTTTTCTGCCCTTAAAATGATCTTCTAAAATTTGAAAAGCTTTGTCATCATTTTTATCTTCAAAGATTGGCAAAAGAACAATTTTATTTGCTATATAAAAATTTAGATAACTTGCCGGTACTCTTGTGTCCTCAATAATTAATGGTGACGGCATGGGTATTTCTACAATGGTATTTTGTTTGCCTAAATGATTTCTAGATTTTTTTAAGATTTTTAGATTTTCATTTAAAGCTGAATAATTTTCATCGCTTTTTCTATACTCTATTGCTGTAAATATTTTATCATCATCAAAAAATCTTGTTATGTCATCGATATGACCATGTGTATCGTCACCAACAATACCCTTATTTAACCATATAAAATTTTTAATATTTAAACTTTCGCTAAGAATTATTTCTAATTTTTCTCTATTTAATCCAGGATTTCTTTCTTGTACTTTGCTTAATAAGCATTCTTTTGTTGCAATTAATGTCCCTTTTCCATTCACATCAATTGCACCGCCTTCTAATATAATGTTTTTGACCTTATTTTTTATTTTCGTTTTTACATCTATAAGTTCTATGTTCTTTATTTTTGCTATTTGTGACTTAATATTATTGTCAAAATTATAATCTTTATATTTAGCCCACGCATTGAAATGAAAATTAGTCATAATTTTCTTTTTTAAAAGATCGTTTACTAAAAAAATAGGTCCAGTATCTCTAGTCCATACTCTATTTGTCTTAATGATATGAAAATTAACTTTATTAAGGTTTGTTTTCTCTTTAATCAAAATTTTCTTAATATTCTTTTTAACTGATTTTGATTGTATTAAAATATCAACTTTTTGAACTTTAGATAAAGCTGAAGTTATTTTAGCGAAAGTCGATGGAATGTTTTCAAATTTATCTGGCCAGTCATTTTTATTATGTGGCCATGCTAACCATGTGGAATTTTGCTTTTCCCATTCTGCTGGCATTCTATAACCCAAAGATGCCAGATTTTCATTCATTGGAAGGATTTTTTAATAGACCGTGGTATTGATCAATTCTTCTATCTCTTAAGAATGGCCAATGTTGTCTTACTTTTTCAACTTTGCTTAGATCAATATTACAGATAATAATTTCCTCCTTGTCGTTGCTACCTTCTGCAATAATATTTCCATTAGGGTCAAATACGATTGAATTGCCCCAAAATTCGATAGATTTATTTTTTTCACCTTCAGTGCCTACTCTGTTAACAGAAACAACGAATACTCCATTTGCTATAGCGTGTGATCTTTGGATTGTAAGCCATGCATTTAATTGTGATTTACCAAATTCTTTTTTTTCACGTAAATGCCAGCCTATTGCTGTTGGATAAAATATGATTTCCGCACCCTTTAGAGCCGTTAAACGTGCTGCTTCTGGAAACCATTGATCCCAGCATATTAAAGTTCCAATCGTACCGTGCTTAGTGTTGAAACTTTTAAACCCTAAATCACCAGGGGTGAAATAAAATTTTTCATAATATTGAGGATCATCTGGAATATGCATTTTTCTATAATGACCAAATATTTTTCCTTTTTCATCAATCACAACACATGAGTTATGATAAAGACCCGAAACTTTCTTTTCAAAAAGTGGAACGATTATTATTACGCTTATTTTTTTTGCTAACTCACATAATGTATTAGTAGTTTTTCCAGGTATCTTCTCTGCTATTGCAAAATTATCGTGATTTTCTTCTTGGCAAAAATAATGCGTTAAAAATAGTTCAGGCAAACAAATAATTTGTGCACCTTTCTTTTTCGCTAATTTTATTTTTTCAATGGCTTTAGAGAGATTTTTTTTTGGATCAGCGTCCATCTTCATCTGCACCAAAGCTACTTTAGTTAGTGAAGACATTGTTTATTTGAATAATTTAGAAAAACTCCTTTTAGGTCTATTTTTCCAGTAGCCTCTATGAAATGCATCGCTTGCTATGAGAGGTATAACGCTAGTTGCTTCAGCAAAAACCATTTGCTCTCTTGCTGTATCTACTTTTCCCCATGAGCTTGCTTCTTTTAATGTAGAAGAACTACACGCTCCATCTCTAACGTCAGCAACAGTAATTTGTATAGCATATTTATGCATATCAACTTCTTTTCCTAAAAGCTCAGCACATATCACCGTGTCTTGAATATAATTTTTAGGAACACCACCACCGATCATTAATAAACCTGAAGTTTTTGATTTAATTTTAATTTCAGTAAGTTCTCTAAAATCTCTTATAGAGTCAATTGTTAAATGTTTTTTAGGATTTCTTTCTTGATGCATTACTAAACCAAATCCAGCACTAGAATCTGTAAAAGCAGGACAGAATATTGGCACATCGTTTTCGTAAGCAAGTTGAATTAAAGATTCTTTCTTCTTTGAATGTCTTGCTAAATATTTTCCCATTTCTCTTATGAATTCGCGAGAAGTATAAGGTCTAGCTTCTAATTGATCTGCTATTTCGCCAACCGTTTTATCACAAGCTTGTAATTGGTCTTCATCAATGTAAGTATCGTATATTCTGTCGATGTAATGTTCTCTTAAAACATTATCATTTTGAAACTGGGATCCTTGGTAATGTTTAAAGCCTAGAGCTTCAAAGAAATCCATATCCACAATTGATGCGCCTGTCGAAACGATGGCATCGACCATATTATTTTTAACTAAATCAGCATAAACTTTCATGCATCCAGCAGCAGAAGTTGACCCTGCTAAAGTTAGAAAAATAGTGCAGTTTTTATCATTTAACATCTCATTATAGATCTGTGCTGCATTGGCCGTTTCCCTAGATGTAAAAGACATCTTGGACATGGCATCTATAATGGGTCTTGCATCAAAAGATGTAATATCGATATGCTCGATTGCTTTGTTTAAAAAACTAGATTTGTTGTGACCTACAGTTGGACTTGAGGATTTGTTCATTAAGCAACAAGATAATTGCTTTTATATTCCTCATCTTGTTCATTTTGATAAACAGACATTATTGGTTTATCCTCAATCTCAAAAATGTCATCTGAGTAAAAGCCATTAAATTTAGTTCTAAAAGTTAAGCCATAACTTCCTAATTGACCAATTTCTATATAATCACCCTCTTTTAGATTATTTGGTAACATGTAAGGACCTTTCATAAAATCCATACTATCACAAGTTGGTCCATAAAAATTAAAAGGTGTTAGGCGTCTGCTTAAATCTTTTCCAGTATCAACAACTTTTGTTGGAAAAATAAAATTTGGAAAACCAGCATCAAATAAAGAGCCATACGTTCCGTCATTAATATAAAGACTTTGTTTTTTTCTTAGTTCAATCTTAACAATTGTTGAACCGCTTTCTGCAACAATAGCTCTTCCGGGTTCACAAATTAATTCTGGCTGTTTCGGTAAACTTAATTTGTTTACTGCTTTTTTGATTTCTTCCATGTAGTTTTCTAATGGTTGAGGATATAAATCTGGATACTTAGAAGGAAATCCACCGCCAACATTTATAATATCAGGCGTGATACCTGATTTTAAAATTATATTTCCAATTTCTTTTATTCCTTTTGAGTAAGATACCGGATGCATACATTGAGATCCGACATGAAAACTTACACCAAGTTTTTTTACAAGTGGTCTTGCTAACTTTATTAAATTGATTGCCTCAGTAGGAGAAGCTCCAAATTTTTTTGACAGGTCAATTTCAGAATGTTCATTCGAAACAAATATTCTTAAATATAAAGTTAAATCTTTAGCATCTTTAGTTGCTTCAAAAATTTTTATTAATTCATCTTTTGTATCAAAAGAAAAATCTCTAATTCCAAAATTAAAATACGCTTCTTCAATACTCTTTCTGTTTTTTACTGTATGCATGAAATAAAGTTTTGCATCTTTTGCGATCGACTTGACTAACTTTATTTCTTCGAGAGAGGCTACATCAAAATTTGTGATTCCATTTTGGTAGATATGTTTGATAACATTTTTATGAGGATTTGTTTTTACAGCGTATAGGGGTTTCCCCGGAAAATTATTTACAAAAAAATTGCAAGCCAGTTTTATACTTTCTGGTCGAATACAATATACTGGATTTACAGGTTGAAGCTCTCTGACTAAGTCAGAAACAGAATTAAACTTTTTCAATTCTTGTTATGTCCTTTTGTTAAAAAATTAATAATTAAATTAATCAATTGAGTCGGCAATTAAAGCTATTTTTAATTTCTGTAAAGTATTTATTTTAGGTAAGAAAAATTTTTTTCACACTGTGTCATTCGCTTGTGATCAGCTTTAGGAGGGACTATACTGAGCTCTAAAATGAATAAAAACTTACCCACAAAAGCAAATCTCGGACAGTTTGAGAATAAATCTTTGCTCATAGTTGATGATGATGATCCATTTAGAAATAGACTTTCAAAAGCTATGGAAAATAAGGGTTTTTTAGTCACCTCAGCTTCCAGTGTTGCTGAAGGGGTACAAAAAGTTAAAGTTTCCGCTCCAACTTTTGCCATTATAGACCTTAGACTGAATGATGGGAGTGGTTTGGACATCGTTAAGGAGATACATAAAGTCAAAGCAGATAGCAGAATTATAGTTTTAACCGGTTACGGAAACATTCCAACGGCTGTTGCAGCAGTTAAATCTGGAGCCATAGATTATCTTGCGAAGCCAGCTGATGCAGAGGATTTAGAGTCTGCTTTATTGGCAGACAAGGATAAGAAAGCAATGCCTCCTGAGAACCCAATGTCTGCTGATAGGGTAAAATGGGAACATATCCAGAGAGTATTTGAATTATGTGATCGTAACGTTTCTGAGACGGCGAGAAGACTTAAAATGCACAGAAGAACTCTACAAAGAATTCTTTCTAAAAGATCACCTAAATAAATTTTTTAAGCTTATTTCGAAGTTTTAAAACCAAAGGTAGAATAGTTGCAATTAATAAAACTTTAAATAACTCAGCAAGTAAAAATGGCTTTGCGCCTAGATTAAATATTGGTTTGTCCCAACCAATGATTGAGCCAAGCCATGCCATTCCCAAGATATAAATCGGAGCTATACATAAACTTGCTAATACTATTCTTTTAAAAAAATTTACTTTAAAATTAAGATATCCTGCAACTACCACAGAAACTAAAAAACCTAGAATATATCCAAAAGTTGGACCTAGAATATAACTTAAACCAATTCCTTTTTCAGGTGTTCCAGCAAAAACAGGTAAACCCAGAACACCCTGTAATAAATATAATAAAACAATAGTACCACCCAATCTCCATCCAAATACTATTCCAATAAGCACAATTATAAATGGCTGCATTGTCATTGGAACCGGATAAAAAGGAACTTTAAGTTTTGCCGATAATGTAATTAAAAAAGTCGAAAAAAATATAATTGGTAATAACAAAATAATTTTTTTTGTAAAAATATAATTTTTATTAATACTTTTATTATCAATCATTTTTTTGTAAGTTTTAAAAAAACATCCTCTAAATCAGCATCTTCTGTTAAAATATCTAAAATTTCAAGATTTTTTTCCTTAACTTCAGATATAATTTCTTCAATTTTATTCTCATTTTTGTTGTAGGTGATGCTAATAAGGTCAGGTTTTGGATAATTAATTACAAGACCAGACTTGAGCTTTTCTCCTATGTTTTTGGGAACCTTTAATTTAAAAATTATTTTTTTAGTAAGAATATTATTTAATAAATTTTCAGTTTTATCTAATGCTATTAATTCACCATGATTAATTATTGCAATCCGGTCACATAATTGTTGAGCTTCTTGAAGGTAGTGAGTTGTTAAAATAATAGTTACGCCTTGCTTATTAAGTTGTTGGATGTTTTCTAAAAGTTGTTGTCTAAGATCTACATCAACACCAGCTGTAGGCTCATCCAAAATTAAAATAGGTGGTTGATGAACTAACGCTTTTGCAACTAACAACCTTCTCTTCATACCTCCGGATAAACTTCGAGCATAAGAATCAGCCTTATCTTTAAGCATGGTTATTTCTAAAATTTTATCTGTGATTCTTTCGCTTTCTTTAATTCCATACATGCCTGCTTGAATTTCTAATAATTTTCTTGGAGAAAAAAAGGGATCTAGATTTGTTTCTTGAGGAACTATTCCAATAGAGCTTCTTACCTCCCTAGAATTTTTATCAAGATCAAAGTTCCACACCTTTACTGAACCAGAGGATTTTATAACTGTTCCTGCAAGAATATTTATAAATGTAGATTTACCAGCACCGTTTGGTCCTAATAAACCAAATATTTCTCCCTTATTAACATTTAAATTAATATTTTTTAAAGCATGGATTGTATTTTTTTTTGTTTTAAATTGTTTTGAAAGATTAGTAATTTCAAGTGCTAAAAAATTTTCCATTAATATTATGTAATATAATTTTTCTATTTATAAGATAATATTTATTTAATGACCAATTCTAAAAAAACAGACCTTCTTTATCTAATTGATGGTTCTGGTTATATTTTTAGAGCTTTTTATGCTTTACCACCACTTACAAGAAAAAGTGATGGAATGCCAGTAGGTGCAGTAAGTGGATTTTGTAATATGCTTTATAAATTTTTAGAGGATGCAAAATTAAAAGATGGTTATGAAAAACCGACCCACATAGCAGTTATATTTGACAGTGCTAGAAAAAATTTTAGAAATAATATTTATCCAGAATACAAAGCAAATAGGAATGAAACTCCAGAAGATTTAATACCTCAATTTAGTTTTATACGTGAAGCTGTAAAAGCATTTAATTTACCAAGTATTGAGATGGAAAATTATGAGGCAGACGACTTGATAGCTACCTATAAAAAAGAGGCGCTAAAAAAAAATATAAGAGTTAAGATTATTTCATCCGATAAAGATTTAATGCAGTTAATTGATGATCAAACAACACTTTTTGACTCAATGAAAAATAAAGATATTGGCATAGAAGAAGTTAAGGAAAAATTTGGTGTAACTCCAGATAAAGTTATAGAGGTACAAGCATTAGCAGGAGATAGTTCAGATAATATACCAGGCGTTCCAAGCATAGGAGTTAAGACTGCCGCAGAATTAATTAATGAATTTGGTTCATTAGAAAATTTACTAAAAAATGTTGATAAAATTAAACAGCCAAAGCGAAGACAAACAATTTCTGACAATAAAGAAAACGCCCTTATTAGTAAAAAATTAGTAACGCTTAAAGATGATGTTCCAACAGTAGAAAAAATTGAAGATTTTCAAGTTAAGAATTTAGATAAAGAAAAAATTATTTCATTCTTAAAAAAAATGGAGTTTACAAGACTTTTGGAAAGGATTGAAAAGACCTATGGATTATCGACAGATAAAAAAGATATTGTTTTAGAAGAGTCAAAAGATAGCGTTTTTACAAAAACTGACGTTTCTAGAAAAAACTATAAAACAGTATTTAAATTATCTGAATTAGAAAAAATTTTAGAGGAAGCTGAAAAAAAAGGCCTGACCGTTGTTGATGTTGAGACAGATTCTTTAAATATTAGGCAGGCTAATTTAGTTGGTATTTCTTTATGCGTTAAAGAGGGGAATGCTTATTATGTGCCTTTAAATCATTCTAATAAGGAAGATAAACAAATTAAATCCCAATTAAATACCGAGTTAGTTATTAAAAAAATTAAACCTTTTCTTGAGGATAAAAGTATTAAAAAAATTGGACATAATATTAAATATGATTTTCGAATATTAAAAAAATATGGGATTCATTTAAATCCAATAGAGGATACAATGTTAATGTCCTATGTTCTTGATGCGGGAATAAATCGTCATGGCATGGATTTACTTTCTGAGATTCATTTAAATCATAAAACTATTTCATTCAAAGATGTTGCTGGTATTGGAAAATCGCAAGTTACTTTTGATAAAGTTAATATTAATCAAGCAACAGAGTATGCAGCTGAAGATGCGGATGTAACTTTAAGGTTATATAATTTTTTTAATACCAGAATTTTTAAAGAGGAGGTATTAAGTATTTATGAGGAACTTGAAAAACCAATGATTCAAGTTTTGTCTCAAATGGAGGAGAATGGAGTTAAAATTGATGAAAAAATTTTAAAAAATTTATCATTAAAATTTGAAAAAGATTTAAAAGTTTTAGAAAAAAAAATTTATGAACTTGCAGGGGAAGAGTTTAATATTGCCTCTACTAAACAACTTGGAGATATTCTTTATAAAAAACTAAAAATTATCGCTACTAAAAAAACGAAAAAAGGTAACTACGCAACAAATGTAAATATTTTGGAGGACCTTGCCTTTCAAGGGCACGAATTACCCAAACTTATTTTAGACTGGAGGCAAAAATCTAAATTAAAGAATACTTACACCGATAGTTTACAAGAATTTATTGACTCTAAAACTAAAAGAATTCACACATCCTTTTTACTTGCTGCGACTAATACGGGAAGACTTGCATCTAGTGATCCAAATATTCAAAATATTCCAATCAAATCTGCAGAAGGCAAAGAAATACGCTCAGCGTTTATTGCTGAAAAAGGTAATTTTTTAATTTCAGCAGATTACAGTCAGATTGAAATGAGGATACTTGCGCATATGGCCGATGTTAAGGAACTAAAGAAAGGTTTTTTAAACTCTGAAGATATTCATAATATTACAGCAGCTCAAATCTTCGAAGTAAAACACAAAGATATTAACGAAGAAATGAGGAGAAAAGCAAAGGCAATAAATTTTGGAATTATTTATGGAATTTCATCTTATGGTCTTGCTAAACAAATTTCAGTTTCTAATGTTGAAGCAGAGACTTTTTTAAAATCCTATTTTAAAAAATTTCCTGAGATAAAAGATTATATGAATGAAACATTAAAAAATTGTAGAAAATATGGTTATGTAAAAACATTATTTGGTAGAAAATGTAATTTTCCAAATATCAATGATAAAAATCATACTTTAAGAACTTTTCAAGAAAGAGCATCTATTAATGCTCCAATCCAAGGAACTGCAGCAGATCTTTTAAGGCTGGCTATGATTAAAATAGATCAAAAAATTCAAGATCAAGATTTACAATGTAAAATGCTTTTGCAAATTCATGATGAACTAGTATTCGAATCCTCTGCGGATAATATTAAAAAATCTAAAATTGATATTGTCGAAATAATGTCAAAAGCCTCTGAACCAAACTATAAATTTTCTATTCCTTTAAGCGTAGATATTAAAGAAGGATTAAATTGGACCACTGCTCATTAAAACTTTTGATTATACAAATATTATTATAAAATAATTTATATGAACAAAACAATCGCCTTAGTCGATGATGACAGAAATATTTTAACAAGTGTTTCAATGGCACTTGAAAATGAAGGATTTAAAGTTCAGACGTATTTGGATGGTGAAAGTGCATACATAGGAATGACCAGACTTCCTCCTGATTTAGCAGTTATAGATTTAAAAATGCCTAAGATGAATGGTGAGGAGTTGCTAGAAAAACTTAGAAAAAAATCTTCTATTCCTGTAATTTTATTAACTTCCAAAGATGATGAGGTAGATGAATTATTAGGATTGAAACTTGGCGCTGATGATTATGTTAAAAAGTCTGGAGGTTTTTCCATTAAAGTGTTGATAGAGAGAATTAGAGTTCAATTAAGAAAGTTGGAGCCAAAAACTGTCTCCCAACCAAAAAATATTCTAACAGTTGGTCGGTTAACTTTGGACTCGGAACAACTAGAATGTGAGTGGGGAGGAAAAGCTTTGCCTGATAAGTTAACCACAACCGAATTTAAAATTATTTATGAATTAGCAAAAAGACCAGGTGTTGTTAAGGAAAGGGCGTACTTAATGAATATTGCTTATAAGCAAGATAATGACATTGAGGACAGGACTATTGATAGCCATGTTAAACGAATACGTAAAAAATTTAAAAAAATTGATCCAAAATTTTCTGCAATTGAGACAAGATATGGAAGTGGATATCGCTGGAATATTAGCTAAATATAATGAAAAGATTTATTAGCTTAAAATCACTTTTAGCAAAATTTTTATTTATAAATTTATTTTTCTTTTCAATATTAACTCTAGCAACTTATTCATATCTACAATCTATAGAACCAGAACTTGTTAATAATAAAAAGAAAGAGCACTCTAAACTTATTAAAAATATTGCTTTAAATATGGAGTTACAGCGCACTCCTTATAAACGAGATAATTTAAAAAGTTTTTTGGCAAATTATAAATATTTATTGCCCAATATTAATCAAATTAGAATTTATGACTCAAAAAAACAGATCATAGCGGATGTCCACTCTTTAGATATAAATGCAAAACCCTTTTATAAAGTACCTGAAGTTCAAGAAAAAAAATTAACAACAGATAATATACCAGACACTTCTGACCTAACTACTCTACAAGAAGAAAAATTACTTAACAAAATTATTAGCGATAATTTAAATATATTAGGGTCCGACAAGGTCTTAACTTTATCAAAAAAAATTAAAGAAAATTTTATTGTTGTTAGCTTATCTTCGTTAGTTTTAAATAATGAAAATAAAGGGTTTATTGTTATAACAGAGGACTCAAATGACATTCAAAATGCTGTTATTGAGAGAAAAAATTTTGTTATTAGGACTGCATTAAGTGTTGCTGCAATCATATTGATTTTTTCAATTTTTTTAAATGCAAATATAATTAAACCAATTAGAATTCTAGGCCGCTATACCTCCTCAGCAAGTTCAGATCATCCTGATAATAAAATTATTAATAGAATTAATTTAAGACCTGATGAAATTGGTAACTTATCAAGATCACTCTCTGGAATGACAAATAATTTATATAAAAGAATTGAATTTGCAGAAAGATTTGCATCTGATCTTACTCATGAAATTAGAAATCCTCTAGCATCATTAAAAGCTGCATCAGAATTATTACCAAATGCAAAAGATTCTGAAAAAAAAAATAGATTACTTGGTATATTGAATGACGATGTTGTGAGAATTGAAAGACTGATAACAGATTATTCTAATATGCTTAAAGGTGAAGCACTAGAAGCTAAATTGCAACTAACTAAATTTGATCTAATTAAACTTATAAATAAAGTTGCAGAGGAATATCAGCAAGTTATTAATAATACTAAAAAAAATATTTCAATAGAGATTAATAATTTAATTAAAAAAAAAACTTTTATTATTGGTTTTGAAAGTAGGATTCAGCAAGTTATTTCTAATATATTAGAAAACTCTATATCTTTTAGTCCGGAAAAAAGTATTTTAAAAATAAAAATTGAAAGAGTTAAAAATGATGCAAAAATAATTATAACTGATGAAGGACCAGGTTTTAACGAAAGTAATATCGGCAAAGTTTTTGAAAGATTTTATAGTAATAGACCTAAGGAAATGTTTGGTCAGCACTCGGGATTAGGATTAAATATTGTAAAAAATATAGTCGAATCTCACAAAGGGCATATTAAAGCCTATAATTTAGATGGAAGCAGAGGAGCGGCCATTGAGATTGATTTACCAATAGCAGATTAATTCATAAATAAATTTGATATGGCTAAGTTTTATTGTTAATTAACTTTCATAATGACACAAGATTTTAAAGTAAAAGATTTAAAACTAGCAGAATTTGGCAATAAAGAAATTTCCTTGGCAGAAACTGAAATGCCAGGATTAATGGCAATTAGAAGCGAGTATCAGTCAAGTAAGCCTTTAAGAGGAGCTAAGATAATTGGCTGTTTGCATATGACAATTCAAACTGCAGTTTTAATAGAAACACTAGTGGCGCTTGGAGCTGAAGTTAGATGGTCATCTTGTAATATATTTTCAACGCAAGATCATGCAGCAGCAGCTATCGCTGCAAAAGGAATACCAGTTTACGCATGGAAGGGTGAAACGGAGGAGGAGTATTGGTGGTGTATTGAACAAACTATTAATGGAAAAAAAGATTGGAAACCTAATCTCCTGTTAGATGATGGAGGTGATTTAACTATGTTGATGCACGATAAGTATAAAGATTTATTGAAGAATATTAAAGGGGTTTCGGAAGAGACAACCACTGGAGTGAAGGCTTTAAAAATATTAGAGAAAGAAAATAAATTATTAATTCCAGCAATTAACGTAAATGACTCAGTGACAAAATCTAAATTTGATAATTTGTATGGCTGTAGAGAAAGTTTAGTAGACTCGATTAGAAGAGCAACAGATGTAATGATGTCAGGAAAAGTTGCTATCGTTGCAGGATTTGGAGATGTTGGAAAAGGAAGTGCGGCATCCCTTAGACAAAGTGGAGCAAGAGTTTTAGTTACAGAAGCAGATCCAATTTGCGCCTTACAAGCTGCAATGGAAGGTTATGAAGTTGTACTAATGGACGAAGCCATCTCTTCAGCTGACATTGTTGTTACGGCCACAGGTAACAAAGATATCGTCACTATTGAGCATATGAGAAAAATGAAAGATAGATCAATACTTTGTAATATTGGACATTTTGACAATGAAATTCAAGTTAGTGCATTAAAAAATTATCGGTGGAATGAAGTAAAGCCTCAGGTTCATGAAATTGAGTTTCCAGATAAAAAAAGAATTATTTTATTAGCAGAGGGAAGATTAGTAAATCTTGGCTGCGCAACAGGACATCCAAGTTTTGTTATGAGTGCATCTTTTACAAACCAGGTTATTGCACAAATAGAATTGTGGAATAGCAATGGAAAATATCAAAACAAAGTTTATGTTTTACCTAAACATTTAGATGAAAAAGTTGCGATGTTGCATCTTGCAAAAGTTGGAGCAAAACTTACTAAATTAACAAAAGAACAAGCCGATTATATTACTGTTTCTCAAAAAGGACCTTTTAAACCAGATACATATCGTTATTAATTTCAATAAAATGGAATTAAAATCATTAGATTCCACAAAAAAAATTGCTCAAGCGGTCGCCATTAAATTAAAAATAAATGATTTTATATTACTTAGTGGAAATTTAGGAACAGGCAAAACGACATTCACTAGATTTTTAATAAATTACTTACAGGAAAAAAATCAACTTCCATTAGAGGAAATAGTCAGCCCAACTTTTAATATCGTTCAATATTATGATCTAGGAAAAGATTTGAAAATTGCCCATTATGATTTTTATAGACTAAAGCAACAAAAAGAAATTTTTAATATAGGATTACTAGATACAGCCAAAGATTTTATAAATATAATTGAGTGGCCAGAAATTGCCATGAATTCATTAAATAATTTTTTACAAATTAAATTTATTTACGATCCTAATCAAAATTTTAGATCTTTAGAATTTAATGGAAAAGGTAAGTGGTTAGGTTTTAGTGTTAATGATAAATAATACTAGATTAAATATAATAAAAAATTTTCTTAAAAAAAATTATCTAGAAAATTATAAAATAAAAGCAATAAAAGGAGATGCATCTTTTAGAAGTTATTTTAGAATTTATCACAAAAACAAATCTTATATTCTTGCCACCGCAGTAAGGGAGAAAAAATCTAATATATTAAATTATGTTCTTATTAATAAGTTTTTAAATAAACGGGGTATTAAAGCACCATTAGTAATAGATTTTGATTATAAGAAAGGTTTAGCCTTATTAGAAGATTTTGGTAATAAAACTTATTTTCAGCTAATAAAAAAATCTAAAAATAAATTATATATCTATAAATCATTAATTAGGTTCTTAATTAAGTTACAAAGAATAAATTTTAAGACAAATATATTTAGATTTAAAAAATATACTTATAAAATTTTAAAAAGAGAAATAGATTTATTTTTTATTTGGTACTTACCTTACGTAGCAAAAATTAAGAGTAATTCTAAAATAAAAAAATTAAGAAAATTATTACTTTCGATTTTAAAAAATAATATTTATAATAATTATTTTGTTCACAGAGATTTTCATATTTCAAATATCATGGAGTGTAGATCAGTATCTAAAAATAAAATTGGAATTATTGACAGTCAAGATGCTTTAATTGGCTCAAGAGCTTACGATATACTTTCATTAATTGATGATGTTAGAATTAAAACTACCGCTGACTTAAAGAAAAAATTATTAGATTACTATTTGTCATTAGCAAAGAAAGAAAAAGATTTTAATATTAAACAGTTTAGCAAAGAATTTTCTATTCTTTCAGTGCAAAGAGCTATGAAAATTATTGGAATATTTTCAAGGCTTTTTAAGAGAGATAATAAAAATAAATATTTAAAATTAATTCCTTACACTTGGACAATACTTAATAAAAGGTTAGAAGATCCAATATTTAAAGATGTAAGGGTTATTATTAATCAGCAAATTAATTTAAGATCTAACAATGTTAATTGATAAAAAATTTTTTGAAAAATCCGAAGCGTGGCCTTTTACTGAGTCTAGAGAGATATTAAAAAAAAGACTGAAAATAATAGATAAAAAAGGGTACGTTTTATTTCAGACAGGTTACGGCCCAAGTGGCCTTCCTCATATTGGAACTTTTGGAGAGGTTTGCAGAACTTCTATGGTTATGAATGCTTTCCAAAAATTATCCAATATACCAGTGAAATTATTTACATTTTCAGACGATATGGATGGACTTAGAAAAGTTCCTGACAACATTCCAAATAAATTAATTTTAGAGGAAAATTTAAATAAGCCATTAACAGCAATTCCTGATCCTTTCAAAAAATTCAAAAGTTTTGGAGAGCATAATAATAATATGTTAAAAAAATTTTTAGACGAATTTAATTTTAAATATGAATTTAAAAGCTCAACTGAACTATATACCAGCGGTAAATTTGATGAAGCCTTAACTTCAGTTTTAAAAAATTATGAAAAAATAATGGAGATTGTTTTGCCAACACTGGGTCCAGAAAGAAGAAAAACTTATAGTCCATTTTTACCTATCTGCCCTGAGACAGGAAAAGTATTAGAAGTTGCAATAATAGAAAAAAATTTAGATAGCAAAACTATTATTTATCAAAACGGAAATAAAAAAATTGAAACAAAAATTACAGGGGGAGCATGTAAATTACAGTGGAAAGTCGACTGGGCCATGCGTTGGTTTGCTCTTGGAGTTGATTTTGAAATGTATGGAAAAGATCTTATTCCAAGTGCGGAACTGTCTAGTAAAATTTGTAGAATTTTAGGAGGGACACCACCTGCTGGTTTTGCCTATGAATTATTTTTAGATGAAAATGGAGAAAAAATTTCTAAATCAAAAGGAAATGGAATCACAATTGAACAATGGCTTAAGTATGCATCACCTGAAAGTTTATCTTTATATATGTACCAGAATCCAACTAGAGCTAAAAAATTATATTTTCAAGTTATTCCAAAAGCAGTTGATGAGTACCTTTCCTTCCTAGAAAAATTTGAAAAACAAGAAGAAAAAGAAAAACTTGGGAATCCAGTTTGGCATGTTCACAACGGTAATCCACCAAAAGAAGAAATAATTATTTCATTTAATATTTTATTAAACTTAGTCAGCGTTAGTAATACAGATAAGGAGGAAGTTATTTGGAAATTTATTAAGAACTTTAATTCAAATTTAGTTGTAGAAAAACATCCAATCCTTAGAAAATTAATCATAAATGCAATTAATTATTTCAATGATGTTGTAAAAGTAAATAAAAAATTTAGAAAACCCGACTTAGTAGAAAAAAAAGCTTTACAAGATCTTGCTGAACAAATTTCAAAAATGAGCCCAAATCTTCAACCAGAAGAGATGCAAACTATAGTTTATTCAGTTGGAAAAACGCATTATTCGAAAGAGAGATTAAGGGAGTGGTTTAAAATGATTTATGAAGTACTTTTTGGAGATGAACAAGGTCCTAGAATGGGATCATTTATAAGTTTTTATGGTATTAAAGAAACAGTAAATTTAATTAATAAGTCTATAAATGATTAATCACAAAAATGAATTATCAGATTATTAATTCTTTAATTAATAAATTTGACCCTGAACTTGCTCACTCACTAGCCATTCAATTTTTAAAAAACATATATATTCCAATTTTTTCTTCAAAGGACGATGAAATTTTAAAAATTAACGTATTAGGAAAAAAATTTTCAAATCCTGTAGGTTTAGCAGCAGGATTTGATAAAAATGCTGAAGTATATGATAAAATGCTCGCGCTTGGATTTGGTTTTGCAGAAGTTGGAACCATTACCCCTAAAGCGCAAGAAGGAAATTTAAAGCCAAGAGTTTTTAGGTTAAATGAAGATGAGGCAATTATTAATCGCTTAGGATTTCCGAATGAGGGTTTGCACAAAATAAAAAGTAGAGTTGAGTCAAAAAAAGTTGAAGGAATTTTAGGAATTAATATAGGGCCAAATAAAGATAGTGTCTCGCGTATTGACGATTATGTGGAATGTTTTAAAAATTTTCATAATTTATGTAGCTATATATGTATAAATATTTCATCACCTAATACTGAAAATTTAAGAAATTTTCATGATCAAGAAAATTTAAAAAAATTACTAAGTGAAATTTTGCAAATAAAAAAAATTTTAGATAGTAAAACGCCAGTCGTTTTAAAAATATCCCCTGATATTAACGATGGTGATATAAATATAATTTGCAAAAATATTTTAGAATTCAATTTGGACGGATTAGTATTAACAAATACATCGATAAAGTTAAGAGAAAATTTAGTAAGTGATAAAAAGAATGAAGTAGGCGGTTTATCCGGAACGCCCATCAACGAAACTTCAAATTTAATTATTAAAAAATTTTTTAAGATTATTAAAAATAAAATTCCAATAATTGGAGTAGGTGGAGTAAGCTCAGGAGCTACGGCTTATGAAAAAATACGAGCAGGGGCCTCTTTATTGCAGCTTTATACAGGTTTAGTTTACAAAGGTCCCTTTATTGTAAAAACTATCAAAAATGAATTAGCTAAGCTTTTAAAAAAAGATGGATTTTCATCTTTACAAGAAGCGGTAGGAGTTGATAGCGAATAAGTTAATCACCAAAGTTAATATAACCAAAAAAGTTAATCTTTTTCTAAGACTCAAATACCAAAGATTATTAGGTTCAAAAAATATTTTTTTATCAATTAAATTAATTACAAAAAATAAGATAATGTGAATTGCAATTTTTATATCTTGGTTTGAAAAAAAATCTAAAATAAAAGAAAAAACCGGAATACAAACACTTAAGGTTAATAATAAATTTTTATTATCAAGAATGTTGCTATTTAAAATTTTGCTCCATTGACTTCCGCATATGAAAGCTAAAATAATATTTCCATAAAATAAATATACATCGATAACGTAGTTATTAAAATTTGAGATAAAAAAAATTAAAGTAAGTGAAAAAAAAGGAATGAGACCAAGATATCCTAATATTGTAGCTAATTTTTTTTTATCCATATTAATATTGTAGCTTTTTAAAAATAAAAGAACTGAAATACCCAATGAGCAAAGCTAGACCCACAGCAGTCAATGCATAAAGGATTGGGCTAGTATTTACAAATTGGTAAATAAAATCTTGGAAAAAATTAAGCTGATCCTGACTTTCAATTTTTCTAAAGATTTTAAATTTTAGCTCCTCTACAAATAATGAATAAGCAAATTTTAATCCAAAAATAATAATGATAACTGACATTAAAATTCTAAGTTCTTCATTTTTTAAATTCATGCCAAGTCTTGTTCCAAATTGTACCCCAATCACAGATCCAATCATCAGAATGGTTACTAAAATTAAATCTATATTGTGGTTAGTTATTGCATGAAAAAAAGTCACAAATGCCATTACAAAAATCATCACAAATAAAGATGTTCCTGGAACAAGTTTAGATGGCATGCCAAGAATATAAATCATTACTGGAATTAAAATAAAGGCTCCACCAACACCCATCATAGATGAAATAATTCCAATCAAAAAACCAAAAAATATTGGTGGGATAATACTGATATAAAGTCTTGAAGAATTCAATCTTACTTTGAAAGGAAGTCCATGAATCCATGTATGTTTATGGAATTTACGTTTTATAAATTTTTTACTCTTTATTCTTCTTAATTCAGATAAGCTTTCGATAAACATCAAAAGTCCAAAACCAGTTAATAAAACAAAATACAAAACTGATGTTATGGTATTTATTTTTCCTATTTGAATTAATATTTTTACAAAATAAATTCCTATTGTTGCACCAAAGAAACCACCAATTAAGATATAAAGTCCCATTTTTATATCGACTTGTTTTTTATACCAGTGTGCAAATGTTCCAGAAACAGAAGATGCTAAAATATTATTAGATCCGTTTGCTATTGCGTGCATTGGTGGAATGCCAAAAAAAATTAGCACAGGAGTCATTAAAAAACCCCCACCAATACCAAGTAATCCACTCAAAAAACCTATAAAACCACTGATCAACAGCAGGTATAAAATATTAACATGAACCTCTACAATAGGCAGGTAAACTTGAAGCATGAAAATTTTAGTTTAATTAATAATTATTGGACTAATCTTGTAAAAACAAGAAATCAATTGCAGCAAATAACTTAGGATTTATAAGATATATCTTGACGTAAATTCATCATCTAACTATATCCCTTGCAGGAGAAAATATGTCTAAACTTTGTGAACTAACAGGCAAGCGACCACAAACTGGTCATAACGTCAGCCATGCTAATAATAAAACTAAAAGAAGATTTTTTCCAAACTTAAAAAAAGTTTCTTTTAAAAGCGAAAAATTAAATCGCGATATTCGTATTAAAATTTGTACAAGAGCAATTAAAGCTGTTGATTTTAGAGGAGGTATCGATGAATTTTTATTAAGAGCAAAAAATAAGAATTTATCTCCTCGAGTTAAAAAAATAAGAAAATTATTATTAACTATTGTCCCCCACGTTAAAAAAATAAAGAAAGAAATTAAACCAAAAAAAGAAACAAAAGTTAAAGTTAATTAGTTTTCTTGGTTCATTCAAAAAATATATTTTTATATTCAGCCTTTATGGCTGTGATCATTTGTTTATCAAATTATTTAGTTCAATTTCAATTTAACTATTTAGGACTTAATGAAGTTTTAACCTGGGGTGCTTTTTCATATCCAATTACTTTTTTAATTACTGACCTTGCAAATAGATTTTATGGAAAGGATTTTGCCAAAAAAACAGTTATTTATGGATTTCTATCTGGAATTACTTTTTCTTTTATTCTAACTTTTGAAGACTTCAATTTAATTATTTTAAGAATTGTTTTTGCATCAGCAACTGCTTTTTTAGCAGGACAATTTTTAGATATTTTTTTGTTCAATATATTAAGAAACAGATCATGGTTTATACCGCCTCTTATTTCTTCAATTTTAAGCTCTTTTTTAGACACTGTGATATTTTTTGGTATAGCTTTTTATGGAACAGATTCTTCATGGATAATGTTAGCGATTGGAGATTTGACTATAAAATTAATTTTCGCTTTTATTATGCTACTACCTTTTAAAATCTTAATTGCTAAATTTAATTAATTGTCTTTTTATTTTTTTTTTCAATAAATAGATCTGCTAGCTGGTCAATTAAAGCATCCCCTAATTCTTGTACATCTGCAATTTTTAAAGCTTTACTGTAATAGTTGGTAACATCGTGGCCAATTCCAATAGCATTAATTTCAACATCATTTTTATTTTCAATCCATTTTACTATATTTTTTAAATGTTTTTCTAAGTAGTTTCCTGGATTTACAGAAAGTGTTGAGTCGTCCACAGGAGCTCCATCGGAGATCACCATTAAGATTTTTCTCTCTTCACTTCTTTTTTTTAATCTTTGATAAGCCCATAAGATTGCTTCTCCATCAATATTCTCTTTTAAAATTCCCTCTTTTAACATTAGTCCTAAGTTATTCTTTCCTCTCCTCCATGGTGTGTCGGCGGATTTATAAATAATATGAGATAGATCATTTAATCTTCCAGGATTATTCATTTTATTTTTTAACCAAAGCTCTCGACTTTTACCGCCTTTCCAATTT
The DNA here is from genome assembly GCF_002688585.1 of Candidatus Fonsibacter ubiquis. Lineage (NCBI taxonomy): Bacteria > Pseudomonadati > Pseudomonadota > Alphaproteobacteria > Candidatus Pelagibacterales > Candidatus Pelagibacteraceae > Candidatus Allofontibacter > Candidatus Allofontibacter communis. The sequence goes on from NZ_CP024034.1 coordinate 27,461, forward strand.
AAAGTTGTAAATCCCAATACCTCAACTTTTACCGAACATCTTTCTAATGTTCGGGACAAAATATCAGCGCAGATAGCAGCGATGGAGATGGGACGACCGCGCATCGATCCAGAATTATCAATTAATAACGTAACTACCGTATCTTTAAAAATTGTATTTTTTTCTTTTTTATAAGAAAGAGAGTTGTGTGGATCAATAATAACTCGGGTAAGTTTGGCCGTATCAAGCATTCCTTCTTCAAGATCAAACTCCCAGGACCTATTTTGAAATGCAAGTAATTTTCTTTGCAATTTATTTGCTAGTCTTGAAATGAAGTTATGAAAAGATTTTAACTGATTATCTAAATTTTCTCTAAACTTAACCATTTCATTTGGATCAACCATTTCTACAGCATTAATAATTTTATCAAATTTATTTGTGAAAATTTTATATTTAATTTCGCTATTATTTTTTTTAAAGTTAGATGATTTAATCTCATCATTTGAATTATTGTCATCTTCTATTAAGGACTCCTGTTCATTTTGATTTGCATCAATCTCAACATCAGGAATTATACTTTCAATATTAAAATCTTGTTTGTTTGAATTTTTATCTTGATTAATTTCATTATCATTTCGATCTTTAAGTTTATTTTCATTTTTTTCTTCATTATCACTTTCGTTTTCATTGGGACTTAATTTTTCATCTAATTTTAAATTTTCAATAATAGTATTTAAAATGCCAGAAAACTTTTCTTGATGAGAAATATTTTTTTTTAATAAGTCTAATTTATCTTTTATCTGTTCATCAATTATTTTGCTCCAATTTTTTAGACTTTTCTTTTCTTCAAGATTTAATTCTAAATTTAGTAAGTGATTTGCTAGAATAATATCAAAAGCTTTTTCAATACTATTATACACATCATCACTTTGTTCTTTGAATTTATTTTGATAATAATTTTTAAAATTTAAATTTATTCCTGCAAAGTTTTCTGCGCCTAATTTTTCATAACGAGTTTTTTCAGCACTTTTATAAATATTTTTTGCAATCATACCTCGTGGTTCAAATTTTTTCGAAATTTCTAAATTGCTATATTTTATTTTTAAAGCTTCGGTATCTGCAAGGGCCCTAATGGTTTGATATTCATCCGTGGTCTCAGGATTAATTTTTGGAAGGTTAATAATATTGCCTTCCTTAGAGGGGTTATCTGAAAATAAAATATTAAGATCTTGTTTTTTTGTTAATGCTTTAATGGTTGATGAGATGGCTATTTTGAAATTTTCAGCCTGTTTATCATTTTCCATTTTTAAGATTTATTTTTACACTTACTGATGTTTCTGTGAGTTCTTTAGCGAAGCATCTTTGAAAATATTCTCCAATAATCGTTCTTTCCAATTCATCACAGCGATTTAAAAATGATATTCTAAAAGAATAACCAATATCGTTAAAAATTTTATAATTATCTGCCCATGTCATTACTGTTCTTGGACTCATTACCGTTGAAATATCCCCATTAGCAAGGCCAGATCTTGTTAAATCAGCAACCTGTATCATCTTTTGAGCGATTTTTTTTCCATCTGCATTATTTAGATGAGGGCATTTAGATAATATGATTTCAAGTTCATTTTCTTGTTTTAGATAATTAAGAGTAGTTACAATATTCCATCTATCCATTTGTCCCTGATTAATTTGCTGTGTCCCATGATAAAGTCCTGAAGTGTCCCCAAGACCAATCGTATTTGCAGTTGCAAATAATCTAAAATATTTATTTTGTTTAATTACTTTATTTTTATCTAGCAAAGTTAATTTTCCTTCACTTTCAAGCAATCTTTGAATTACAAACATAACATCAGGTCTGCCAGCATCATATTCATCAAATACTAGCGCCACAGGATTTTGTAGTGCCCAAGGTAAGATACCCTCTCTAAATTCGGTAACTTGTTTATTATCTTTTATTACGATTGCATCTTTTCCCAAAAGATCAATTCTACTAATGTGACTGTCCAAATTTACTCTTATGCAGGGCCAATTTAATCTTGCTGCAACTTGCTCAATATGTGTTGATTTTCCCGTTCCGTGAAAACCTTGAATTAAAACTCTTTTATTAAAAACAAAACCGGCAAGAATCGCAAGAGTAGTATCGCGATCAAATTTATAAGCATTATCCAACTCAGGAACAAATTGATTTTTTTTTGAAAAACCTTCAACAGTCATATCTGTTTCAATATTAAAGGTCTGTTTAACGGAAATTTTTATATCAGGAGTATTTTCAAAAATATTATTGTCCATGATTAACGTTTTTTTGATTATTCCTTAAAAGAGTATAAGCGATAGTTATTTCTTTTAATTTATTTTCAAATTTTTTATCACCAGAATTTGTATCTGGGTGGTATTTTTTTACAAGTTTTTTAAATTGCTCTCTAATTTCGCTCCATTTTACATTACTTTTTAAATCTAATTTTTTTAAAGCTTCTATTTCTTTTGAACTATAAATTGTTTTTTTTTCAAATTGTTTAAAATAATCAGCTGGAAAAATATCTTGTTCCTCTAAAATATTCCTCCAAACTTTATTAAAGAAATTATCCTTTGATCCAAGTTTAGAAGTTGGTTTATGCCAAGTAATATCTGAATGCATAAACTCTTCAATTTTATCTTGTGACATTTCAGAGAAAAAATCCCAATCGTGATTGTAAATTTTTATATGTTCTGAACAAAACCATTTGTACTCTCCTGCTGTTTTAGATGGAGCTTTAAACTCGCCAGGTTGCTTACATCTCTTCCAATCGCATGAATTGTCGTTAGTCTTATTATGTATTTTTAGATGATCACCACAAAACCACTTATATTGTTTATTAATATCTTTTTTTATAAGACCCTGACCAGAAGCCAACTCTTTACATTTACTCCATTCACAGATCTTTCTCATTTGCGTAATTTTTTAAATTGACTAAAATTATTTTATGTCTGATCTAAAATATATTATCTTAGATAAAATTAAACAAAATATCGTATGTGAAAAAGTACAAGTGAATAATAAATCACATCTGCATCAACATCACGCTCAGTCTCCAAAAAACAATAATAGTCATTTTGAATTAATTATTTCTTCAGCTGAATTAAAGAAATTGAAGCCAGTAGATGCCCATAAAAAAATTTATGAAATTTTAGATGAAGAGATGAAAAATATTATTCATTCTCTTGAAATAAAGATTAATTAAATTGCTCTACTAAAATAGGTTTAATATTTTTATTCAAATCGGATGGTAAAATTTTAGCATTTCCAATTTTTTTTAATAAAATTAAGTTAATTTTAGATCCTGATATTTTTTTATCATGTTTCATATAATTAAAAATTTTGCTTATATCTTTTTTATTAAAAATATTCTTAATTTTATAATTAATATTTAATTTTCTATATAAATCTTTAATACGCTGATGTTCATTTATATTTAGCATTTTCATTTTTACAGACAGTGAGGATGCGATCATCATTCCATATAGAACTGCTTCGCCGTGAATAAGGTCATTTGAATATTTTTTTACTGCCTCAAAAGCATGCGCAAAAGTATGACCAAAATTAAGTATTGCTCTTAGGTTTTTTTCTTTCTCGTCTCTTTGCACTATGGTTGCTTTGCTTTTGCAACTTTCTTTAATTGCATACATCACCTGATTTATGTGAGTTAAATTAATAATGTCATGAGAATTTTTTTCTAGCCAAGAAAAAAACTTTCTATTCATTATTAAGGCATATTTTAAAATTTCAGCATAGCCTGCAATTAAATGTCTACGTGGTAAACTTTTTAATGTTAGCGGATCAATTAAAACAAGCTTTGGTTGGTAGAATGTTCCAATCATATTTTTGCCTTCACTAGAATTAATTCCAGTTTTTCCGCCAATAGAGGAATCTACTTGCGCCAATAAAGTTGTTGGTATTTGAACTAAATTAATACCTCTTTTAAATATGCTACTTGCAAATCCTGATAAATCTCCAATAACACCGCCACCTAAAGCAATTAAACAGTCATCACGATTAAAATTATATTTAAATAATTTTTCAATAATTTTATTAGTAAAATTCATATTTTTTGATTTTTCTCCTGCATTCAAAGTAAAGAGATATTTTTTCTTAGACTTTAATGAAGACAAAATTGAGTGGATATAAGATTTAGGAATATTTTTGTCTGTAATTAATAAAAATTTTACTGCCTTTGGAATAACTTTTTTAATTTCTAAACCTGCATTATTTAATAAATTTTCTGAAATTATAATTGGATAACTATTATGATTTAAATTTACTTTAATTGTTATTTTTTTCATAAAAATCTATAATTCTTTCAACGATTTTATTCTTACTATTTAAGTTACAATTTATTTCATAGTTCGCCAATTTATATATCGGGTCTCTAGTTTTTTTTAAATTTTTTACGCTTTTTTCAATATTATTTTGATCTACCATGGGTCTCTTTTTAGGATTTCTTTTAATACGATTAATAATCAAATCCTCATCCATATTTAACCAAACAGATAAATATTCTTTTAAAATTTTCTTTCTAATAGACTCATTAATAAATGCACCTCCACCTACAGAAATTATTTTTTCTTTATCATTTTTAATTTTTAAAAAAGTTTTTTCTTCCAAATCTCTAAAATATTTTTCTCCATTTTTTTTAAAGATTTCAGCAATCGTTTGATTAGTTTCGTTTTCTATTAATGCGTCCGTATCTATGAATTCAATTTTTAATTTTTTTGCAACTTCTTTTCCAATAGTACTTTTGCCAGTTCCCATCATTCCTACTAATACTAAACTTTTATGCGTTGCCATTAATCAATGAATAATTTATTAACATAATTTTAATTTAAATATTATATAATTAATTTCTTATGCCTTTTAGAACTTCAATACAAATTATCTTAGCAGCTCTAGCTATCTTGGTAGCTATTCTTTGTATTCTTTATTACTTTGGTTCAAAAGATATTGTTTTGGAAAAAACGAAGATTATTGAAAAAATTCCAGTAGAAAAAATCATTGTTGTTAAATAAAAAAATTATCTAGCTTCTGATCTTATAATTTCGTTATATGCTGGAACAGTTAGGAAATCCTCAAATTGATTAGCAATTGACATTTCTTCGAACATTTTCGCCGCTCGCTCGTAATTGCCTTTTTCAAATTTTTGCTCTCCAACCTCTTTTTTAATCTGTACCATTTCTTCTTTTACAATTTTTTTTACATAGACAGGGTCAATAGTTTTACCATCAATAGTTTTACATTGATGCTTGTTCCATTGCCAAACCTGAGCTCTTGATATTTCAGCGGTAGCAGCATCTTCCATTAAATTATAAAGAGGTACACAACCATTTCCACCAAGCCATGCAGCTAAATATTGAATTCCTACAGAAATATTTTTTCTAAGACCGTCTTCAGTGATATCTCCTTTTTCAGCCAATAATAAATCATTAGCTTCAATTTTTATATTACTTGGAATTTTGTTAACTTGGTTTGGTTGTGGCATTTTTTCATCAAACACATCTTTTGCAATTTTTACTAAACCAGGATGAGCAACCCAAGTACCATCATGACCATCATTAGCTTCTCTTAATTTATCCTGCTTTACTGCATCCATTGCTTTTTGATTTAAAGCTTCATTATCTTTAATTGGTATCTGAGCGGCCATTCCACCCATTGCGTGAGCACCTCTGCGATGACAGGTTTTAATTAATAATAAACTATACGATCTTAAAAAATGTGAAGTCATTTTAACAATTGATCGATCTGGTAGTAAGAAATCTTTAAAATTTTTGAATTTTTTTATGTAGCTAAAAATATAATCCCATCTTCCACAATTTAAACCTACTATATGATCTTTTAATTCAAATAGAATTTCATCCATTTCAAAAGAAGCTAAAATTGTCTCAATTAGAACTGTTGCTTTGATGGTTCCGTTTTTAATACCTAATTTTTTTTGTGCTTCAGTAAATACATCGTTCCAAAGTCTAGCCTCAAGATGACTTTCCATTTTTGGTAGATAAAAATAAGGACCCGTACCATTCTTAATTAATTGCTTAGCATTATGGTAAAAATAAATAGCAAAATCGAATATTCCTCCTGAACATTTTTCATTATCAACTAGGAAATGAGCTTCATCCAAATGCCATCCCCTCGGTCTTACAATAAGAACAGCATGTTTTTCATTTAATTTGTATTCTTTACCAGTAGTTTTATCTGTAAAATTAATTTTTTTATTAATTGCATTTTTTAAATTAATTTGACCTTCAATAACATTATTCCAAGCTGGAGTTGCTGAATCTTCAAGATCCGCCATAAAACAACTTGCTCCAGAATTTAGAGCATTGATAATCATTTTTTGATTAGTAGGTCCGGTAATTTCAACCCTGCGATCTTGTAGATCATTTGGAACACCTAAAATTTTCCAATCTTTTTCTCTTATAGATTTAGTTTCATCTAAAAAATTTGGACGCCAGCCACCATCAATTTTTTTTTGAACTTCTTGCCTACGTTTTAACAACTCAAGTCTTCGTGAATTAAATTTTCGATGTAAATCAGCTACAAACTCTAAACAATCCAAAGTTAAGATTTCTTCAAATTCTTTAGAAATTTTTCCTGTAATAATGGTATTTTTTGGAAAAGATTTCATATAGGCCACAATTTATATATAAACTTTATCCGAACTCAATATGTATAAAAATTAAATTGTTAAATGAATTATTTAGATTTTGAAGACGATATTAAAGCATTAGACCAAAGAGTTCAGGAATTAAAAGCTCCTTATCTTGCAAAAGGAATTACTACAATTGAAAATCCGACAATTGTTGATGCTGAAAGAAGGTTGAATGAGGCATTAGACCGAACGTATGCAAATCTAAACCGATGGCAAAAAACAAAAGTAGCAAGACATGAATTTAGACCTCGTTCTATTCATTATATTGAAAAGATTTTTCCAGATTTTATTAATTTATCAGGTGATCGCTTGTATGGAGAAGATCAATCCGTGTTGGCAGGTTTTTCAACTCTGGATGGGGTATCAGTTTTAGTTATTGGGCAGGAGAAAGGTAATGACACTCAATCTAGAATTCAAAGAAATTTTGGGATGATGAGGCCAGAGGGATATCGCAAAAGTATGCGTCTAATGAACCTTGCAGATAGATTAAATATTCCAATAATAACTTTTATAGACACTCCTGGCGCTTATCCTGGCAAAGGCGCAGAAGAACGAGGTCAGGCAGAGGCGATTGCAAAATGCATTGAGTGTTGTCTTAATGTGAAAGTTCCATTGATTTCAGTTGTTATAGGAGAAGGAGGTTCAGGCGGAGCTATAGCCCTTGCAACCGCTAATAAAGTTTTAATGTTAGAATATTCAGTTTATTCAGTAATATCGCCAGAAGGGTGCGCATCAATTCTTTGGCGCGATCCAAAAAAAGCTAAAGAAGCAGCGGAGGCAATGAAAATTTCTTCACAAGATTTATTTGAAAATAAAATTATTGATGAAATTATTAAAGAGCCCAAAGGTGGAGCCCATCGAAATCATGATGAAATAGTTTCAAATGTCACTTTAAGTATTAAAAAAAATTTAAATGAACTAATAAAAATTTCTCCAGACGAGCTCATTTATCAGAGAAAAAATAGATTTTTAAGTATTGGACGAGACGTGATGATTACTAAAGAAGAATTTTATAAAGATACACATATTAACACAGTAACTTTCAATCCATTCAATTGGAAATTATTACTTCAAAATAATCGTAAGTTAGTTGCAACAGTTGTTGTAATTATAATTTTATTTATTTTGGTATTAATTTTTGCTTAACGTACCACAACAATTTTTATATTTTTTACCCGATCCACAAATACAAGGTGCGTTCCTTGAAATTTTTTCCTCTATAACAGGCTGTTGTGGCTGTGGAGGTCTTTCTTCTTTTGTTACTTGAATATTAATTAAAAAAATAATTAAATTTTCTTTAATCTTAGCAAGTAGTTCTTTAAATAAATTAAAGCTTTCTCTTTTATATTCATCCAGTGGGTTTTTCTGACCATAACCTCTAAGACCTATAACCTGTCTTAACTGTTCAAGATATTGCAAGTGACTTCTCCATTCGTAATCAAGATTTTGCAAAAAAATTCTTTTTTCAACATCTTTATTAATTTCATCTCCTGCAGTTGAAATTCTTGCATTTCTTCTTTGGTCAAAATGCTTTTTGAAAAATTCTTTTTTTTCTGGAGTGCTTTTTGAAAGCCATAAATCAAATTCACCGTCATTAATTTTAGTTCCACATAAACGCTCTGTTTTGGTTTTCACTAATTTTTTTGTATTAGCATCTCCGCTATCTCGATAATTATTTATTTCATCAATTAAATTATCTACAATTTCATCAAAAATATCATTTACTACATCATAAATTTTTTGATTTTTTATTACACCTAACCTTTGTTCAAAAATTACTTTTCTTTGATCATTCATTACATCGTCAAATTGTAATAAGGTTTTTCTAATATCGAAATTTCTTCCCTCAACTTTTTGTTGAGCTTTTTCCAGAGCTTTATTAATCCATGGATGATCTATGGATTCTCCTTCTTTAAGTCCTAATTTTTGTAGCATAAAATCAATCTTTTCAGATCCAAAAATTCTCATCAGATCATCTTGCAAACTTAAATAAAAAATCGAGCTACCCACATCACCTTGTCTTCCAGTTCGTCCCCTTAATTGATTATCTATTCTTCTGCTTTCATGTCGTTCTGTTCCAATAACAAATAATCCACCACTAGCTAACACTTTGGCTTTTTCATCTTCATGATCTTTTTTAGTTCTATCAATTAAAATTTTGTCATTTGTTCCACCTTCTTTAATCTTAAGACCTAAATTTCCACCAAGTTGAATATCTGTTCCACGACCGGCCATATTAGTCGCAATAGTGACCGCACCAATTCGGCCCGCTTGTGCAATTATGTTAGCCTCTTGTTCATGAAATTTTGCATTTAAAACATTATGTTTTATTGACTCTTGTTTTAAAATTTTAGAAATTCTTTCAGACTTTTCAATACTAGTGGTTCCAATCAAAACTGGTTGCTTTTTTTCATTTGCAGAAATAATTTCTTTTATAATGGCATTAAATTTTTCTTTTTCAGTTCTAAAAATTTTATCATTAAAATCTTTTCTAACCATCGGTCTATTGGTAGGTACTTCAACTACATCTAATTTATAAATCTCATAAAATTCTTCAGCCTCAGTCATAGCTGTTCCAGTCATACCAGAAAGTTTTTCGTATAATCTAAAATAATTTTGAAAAGTAATCGAAGCTAAAGTTTGATTTTCATTTTGAATTTGAACTCCTTCTTTTGCTTCAATCGCTTGATGTAAGCCGTCAGAATATCTTCTGCCTTCCATAATACGACCGGTAAATTCATCGATAATATAAATTTGATTATCTTTAACGATATAGTCTTTATCTTTACTAAATAGCATATTTGCTCTTAAAGATTGATTTATATGATGAACGATGGATAAGTTTTGTGGATCATAAAAATTTGAGCCTTTTAATAAATTTATTTTTCTTAACTTATCTTCAATAAAATCAATTCCCTTTTCAGTTAGTAAGGCGCTACGATCTTTTTCATCAGTATCATAATGTTCTTTGCTAAGCTGATTAACTAATTTGTTGCATAAAAAATATTGAGAAGAATTATCTTCTGTTGGCCCAGAAATTATCAAAGGAGTTCTGGCTTCATCAATTAAGATGCTGTCTACTTCATCGACAATACAGAAGTAATGTTTTCGCTGTACCATCTCGGCGATGGAATACTTCATATTATCTCTTAAATAATCAAATCCAAATTCATTATTTGTTCCATAGGTGATGTCACATTCATATTGAGCTTTTCGGCTAACATCATCGATACCACTTACAATACATCCAACACTTACACCTAAAAAATTGTAAATTTTAGACATCCATTCGGAATCACGTTTTGCAAGATAATCGTTCACTGTTACGACATGCACGCCTTTTTCGGTTAGGCTATTTAAATAGGCTGGTAAAGTTGCAACAAGTGTTTTTCCTTCACCGGTTTTCATTTCTGAAATACCACCTTGATGAAGAATAATTCCCCCCATTAATTGTACATCAAAATGTCTTTGTCCTGTGGTTCTAATACTTGCTTCACGTACACAAGCGAATGCTTCTGGTAAAATTTTAGTCAAATTTTCACCATTTTTTATTCGATTTTTAAATTCTTGTGTTTTATTTTTTAATTCTTGATCTGAAAGTTTTTGAATTTCTGGTTCTAACAAATTAATTTTTTGAACTAACGGCTGTATTTCAGCAAGCTTACGCTCATTGGATGTTTTAAATATTTTTTTTAAAATGTTTAAACCAGGTATCATTTTGAGATATTATTACAGATAAATTAAATAGTATAAATTTAGCAACTACCTTATAACTGAAAAAACACTAAATAAAATACACATGACTACGTTATTTCAAAACTTTTTTAAGAAAAAACAATTGAATAGAGTTACCAAAGATTTTCCTGAGATGCCAAGCATTGATGGCCTAGAGATGTCAACGGCAAGTGCAGGTTTGTATAATACCAATAGAGACGATGTAAGTTTATTTTATTTTCCGGATGGTGCGATATTTTCAGCAGTTTATACAAAATCCTCAACAAGATCTGTTTGTATTGATTGGAATATTAAAGCAAATAAAAAAGACATTAGAGCCTTATTAGTAAACACCAGAAATGCAAACGCATACACAGGCAAACAAGGCTTAAATAGTATTATTGAGTTAGCTAAATTTTTTTCAGATAAAAAAAAAATTTCAAATAAACAAATTTTATTTGCTTCCACAGGAGTCATTGGTCAACCATTTCCTCTTGCAAAAGTTAAAGGAGCTCTACCTAATTTAATTGAAAAATTAAAAAGACCTATAAAAATAACTTGGATTAAGCAGGCCTTGTCTATTATGACTACCGACACATTTGGAAAAATGAGCTGTGCAGTTGTTCAAACTAACAAAGATTTTATAAATATAGCAGGTATTGCAAAGGGCTCAGGAATGATAGCGCCTAATATGGCAACTATGTTCGGTTTTATTTTCACTGATGCAAATATTTCTCAAGAGGTCCTTAATAAAATGTTGAAAAGAAATACTGAAAACACTTTTAATGCAATCACTGTTGATGGCGATACTTCAACCAATGATATGGTGTTAGTTTTTTCAACTAGAAAAGCTAAGAATAGAATTATTAATGATATTAACTCTAAAGTAGCAAAAGATTTCGAAAAAGCTCTTTATGAAGTAATGCTCGATCTTTCAAAGCAAGTTGTTTTAGATGGTGAAGGAGCTAAAAAATTTCTTACAATAAAAGTTTCAGGAGCTTCTAATGATAAATTTGCAAAAGAAGTTGCAATGTCCATTGCTAATTCTCCCCTTGTAAAAACTGCTCTTGCCGGAAGTGATCCTAATTGGGGAAGAATACTTATGGCTATTGGAAAGACCAATGAGAGAGTTAAACAAGATAAAATAGAAATTAAAATTGGTGATTTTTTGATCACAAAATATGGAATGCAGGTACCTAGTTATGATGAGCTTAAAGTTAAAAATTATATGCTTGGTGAAGATATTATTTTTGATGTGAATTTAAATTTAGGTAAAGGAAAATTTACTGCATATACCTGCGATTTTAATGCAGAATATATTTCAATTAACGCAGACTATAGATCTTAAATTAACCTGTACCAATTAAGATTCCGGCAGCTAAAACTAACCCACCGCCCACAACGACTTGTAAAGTTGCTCTAAGAAAAGGCGCTTCCATGTATTTATTTTGAATCCAAACAATCGCCCATAATTCAAAAAATACTATAATCATTGCAAGGATAGTTGCGGTCCAAAAATGTGGAATCAAATAGGGAAGTGCGTGACCTAATCCACCAACAGCAGTCATTATTCCGCATGCAAGCCCGCGTTTTACAGGCGAACCTCTTCCTGAAATTACTCCATCATCAGATACTGCCTCTGTAAGCCCCATGGATATTCCAGCCCCAACGGATGCTGCTAGACCAACAACAAAAGTTGTCCATGTATCTTGTGTTGCAAAGGCTGTTGCAAAAATTGGAGCAAGTGTAGAAACGGAGCCATCCATTAATCCAGCTAAACCAGGCTGAACCCAAGTTAAAATAAATTGTCTTTTTGCAGTTCTAGCTTCTATTTCTTTTGTATCTCCGGCCGCATGCTTTTCAATAAGATTGTCAGCAGCAACTGTGTGGCCAGCCTCAGCAGCTGCCAAGTCACCAAGTAATTTTCTTGTTGATGCGTCAGTGCTCATTTGAGCAGCTTTCATGTAAAAATTATATGCATCACGTTCCATCATTTCAGACTCGAGTCTAATTCTATCAATGCTTAGATTTTTCATTAACCAAACAGGTTTTCGATTATAAAAACCAGAAACATGGTCTCTTCTTATTAATGGAATATTATCTCCAAATCTTTTTTTAAAGGTATCAAGCAACAATTTTCTGTGAGAGTCCTCAACTCTTGCCATGTCATGGAATATTTTGGATGTATCTGGATAATCGTTTTTTAAATGCTCAGCATAGTTTCTATAAATAGCAGCATCATCTTCCTCAGACGATATTGCTAAAGCTAGTATTTCTTTCTCACTAAGATCTGAAAATTTTTTTCTAAAACCAAAACCAGGTATCATTGATATAATTTTTACTCTAAATTATTAATTTTTTGATTAATAATTAGATTATCTTAAGCTCACGAAGGCCTGCATATAATTCTTTAGTGCCTTCATAACCAAAATAAATTGAAAGCATTAATAATAAAATACTGGAAACTCTAAAAAAAACTCCAATTGGAAGAACTTTTGTGATTTTTTTGAGTCCTAAATAAACAAAAATTAATGCAAAAGTACCAGTTGCCGCCCCAGCAATTACTGGAACCGTACTATAAATAGCCGAGGTAAATAATGCTGCGTAAAATAAAACTATTTCAAAACCCTCTCTGATAATTGCAAAAAAAACGGTCAAAGATAAAAAGATTGGATTTCCTGTAGCAACAGCTTTGTCGACTTCTCCTTCAACATGCTTTTTTGCGTTGTGACTGAAGTAAGCAACATAAGCAAGCATTCCAGAAGCAATTAACATTACTGAACCTTCAAATATTTCTTCATGGGCGTGGGTGATCGCAGCAATTTGTTTTACTGCTAAGGCAAGAATTAATGATGCAACAACACCTGCAACCAAGCCCCACATAACCGCTGGACGCTGATGTCTGGCATTTACTTTATCTAGATATGTGAAAACTAATATTGCAATTAATAAAGCTTCAAATCCCTCACGAAAAAGAATGAAAAAAGAACTAAGATAAGGCGCTAAAGATTCGTACATAGTTAAAGTTTGCTATGGTTATTTAATAGCAAATTAAAAGTCAATTGTGAAAAAAAATATTATCAATTAATTCTGAGTAAATTAGTAGGAATAGTGATTGATTTTAAAGAAAAAAAATAACTCCAAACTCAATTTGTCGCATTTAAAAATTATTTATCTAATTTTTTCCAAATAAAATAAGTGTTTAGAAAAAATAAGTTCATTAACAAAAAGTAATTCCACTGGATTATATTTTTAACATACCAGGACGTAGTAAAAGAAAAAATATCTATTAATAAAATTATTATAATTCCACATGTAATTAGTAATACGTTATAATAAAAATTTATATTTATAATTTTGCTAGAAATTATAACTTGATAGTCATTTTTTATTTTAAGGTAAGTCAAAATTATTAAAAATTGTGAAATGATTAAAGAAATAATATAAATAAAAATTCCACCTCTTCGCATAAATCTCCATATCTCCGATCCTTCAACGCCTAAAAAAATTATATAAACCAATAATGAAAAGCTTGAGACTAAGCCTGATAATAATATTAGATTTAAATATATTTTATTTAATAAGAACTTTTTAAAAATTCTATAATGTTCAAAAAAATATGCGATCATTAAAATCATAGTAATGATCATCATAGGTTTAAATAACAAAACTACAGGATATGATCTGCCAACCCGACTTATTGAATAACATCCATTTATGAAAGGATTACAGAGGTCTAAAATATTTAGATAGATTGTTGTGATAAGACAAAGAATGATCGTAACACTTGGAATAATAAATAATCCAAGACTTAACCTTTTAAGCAACATTAAAAGATATTATCTTCTTTATCTTTTAAATCAGTTAAATGATATTCTAGCGCTCTAGCAGACATTTGAACTTCTATTATAAAAAGAATTATTGCAATTCCAAATAGTCCAACGGCTAAACCAAAACAATTTAACGAGATATTTGACTCTTCAATGTATCCAAAAAAAATAGTTAGTAAATTTGTGAAGAGAGCTAGTCCAGATAATGTTTGAATAAGTTTTATAAGTTTAATTCTGTAAGTAAGAGTTTTGATCTGGGCTATATAACGTCTACCCATTACATCTTTTGTATCTATTTTTTTTTCAATAATTTCAGCATGAATCTTTCTAACTAATGCGGCGCAGCTATTATAACGATGAGTAAAATTAGTCATCATTAATGGAATAGCAGGAAATAATAACGCTGGATAAATAATGAAGTTTTCCATTAAATTTTAAAAAATATTAATTTTTTAAATATCTGTAAAAGTTCCTGTTCTAGGATCTCTTTTTAATTCTCTAACTTTGTTCTGTTTTTTTCCTCTAAAATAAAGAAAAAACATTGCTGCAATTAAAAAAACAATTAAAGTAATTAAATATTTTGTCATTTTTATAGATTAATTATTAATTATGACTATTCGAAGTCAACCGCTAGACTAATATAATGCAAGTAAGATCGATAATTTTAGTATGCCTACTAACTCTAGTAAGCTTTTTTCCAGCTTTGGCAGATGAGACAAGAATTATCAAAGAATTAAAAGAGGGTGGTAAATTAATTCTTATTCGCCATTCAGATGCCCCTGGAACGGGAGACCCTGCAAATTTTAATATAAATGATTGTAAAACCCAACGAAATTTATCATCAAATGGTATTGAACAAGCAAAACGTATGGGTGAATTTTTTATAAAAAATAATATTCCTTTTGAAAAAGTTTATTCTTCTGAATATTGCAGATGTAAAGATACAGCAAAGTATGCATTTAAAAATTTTGAAACTTTTTCTGGTTTAAATTCTACCTTTGCAGATCCAAGCAAAACCCCTGCTTATATAAAAAGAACAAAAGAGTTTATTGAAAAACTAGATAAAAATAAAAATTATATATTTGTTGCCCATCACACAACAATTCAAGGACTAGTGGATAAATTTGCAAGTTCAGGTGAGATGATAATAGTGGATAGATCTTATAAATTTTTAGGCAGCTTTAAAGTTAATTAGCATACCTCATTTTCCAACATTGCATTAGTTAGTTATGCATTTTGGATATAAATTTTTTTCATGAATTGGGAAAAGCTAAAAGTTTTTAAAAAAGTAGCTAAAGCAGGAAGTTTTTTAACAGCATCGAGGCAGGATAATAAATCTCAATCAACTTTTTCACGCGCTGTAATGGATTTAGAGAAAGAAATAAATCAAAAACTTTTTAATAGAACAAGCAAAGGAGTTATACCAACTTTGCATGGCAATACACTTTTAGATTTAGTTAATGATTTCTCCAGTAAACTAAATCAATTTAGAAATAATATTAGAAAAAATTAATTTTTTTTGGTTATGCATTCTGATCATATCTGAATCATTGAATGGTCATTTCATTTTAAAAAAAATCTTTGTTACTCCATAATTAATTTAAATAAACAAAACAGGGAGTATTATGAAACTAATTACTGCAATCATAAAACCTGAGCAGGCAGATAATGTTAAGAAGGCTCTTAACAAAATCGGCGTTGACGGGTTGACGATGACAGATGTCAAAGGATATGGGAGGCAGAAAGGTCACACAGAATTTTATCGAGGTTCTGAATACGAGGTTGCTTTTCTTCCAAAAACAAAACTAGAAATAGCTGTATCGAGTAAAAAATATACAAAAGCTTTACAGACTATACTTAAGACTGCAAAGACCGGAAAAATTGGTGATGGAAAAATTTTCGTAACTAATTTGAGCCAAGTTATTCGCGTTCGAACAGGTGAAAAAGGAGATAAAGCAATATGATTAAACTAATATCAAAGATTTCATTGTTTTTAGTAATTTTATTACAATCAAGTCTAGCTTTTGCACAAACTAAACCGGTTTTAAATTCTGGTGATGCTTCGTGGATGTTAACAAGCACCGCGCTTGTACTATTAATGACTATTCCAGGTCTTGCTTTATTTTATGGAGGATTAGTTGGTAAAAAAAATGTTGTCTCAACAATAAGTCAGTCATTTATGATCACATGTGTTGTAACACTTATGTGGTTTATATGTGGATACTCACTTACATTTGGTGAAGGAAATTTATTCATTGGTGACTTTTCAAAAACTTTCCTTAAGGGAGTAGAAGTTGCTGGTTTGACAATGACGATTCCAGAGTCAGTATTCGTTGTTTATCAATTAACTTTTGCAATAATTACAGTAGCACTTATTTGTGGATCAGTAGTTGAGAGAATAAATTTTGGTGCTTTATTTGTGTTTGTAATATTGTGGATCACTTTAGTTTACGCTCCGATTGGTCACATGGTTTGGGGTGGCGGTTATCTTTCTAAAATGGGAGTTTTAGATTTTGCTGGCGGAACTGTAGTTCACATTAACTCAGGAATTGCAGGATTAGTTGCTGCAATTGTTATTGGAAAAAGAAAATCTAAAGTCAGACCTCACAATGTTGCATTAACAATGATCGGAGCATCTATGCTCTGGGTTGGTTGGTTTGGTTTTAATGCTGGTTCAGCGGTTGCTGCAAACGGTAGTGCTGGAATGGCAATGTTAGTAACTCAAATTGCAGCAGCAAGCGCAGGTATCGCTTGGATGTTTGCAGAATGGTTTACAGGTGAGAAAAAACCAAGTCTTCTTGGACTGTGCTCAGGTGCCGTTGCAGGTTTAGTTGCAATTACTCCAGCCGCTGGCTTTGTTAGTCCAGTAGGAGCATTTTTCATCGGCTTAATTTCTGGGGTTCTATGTTTCCTTGCTTGCACAAAATTAAAGAGTGCACTTGGCTACGATGATGCCTTAGACGTTTTTGGTATACATGCTTTTGGTGGTGCTGTAGGTGCAGTGTTGACCGGTGTGTTTGCTGCAAAGGCAGTTGGCGGAGTAGAGGGTGGATTTGATCAAGTTAAATTACAATTATTAGGTGTTGGTGTGACAGTGCTTTATACAACTGTTGTAACTTACATTATTTTAAAAGTTGTAAATTTGATTACGCCTTTAAGAGCTTCGGATACTGAGGAAAGAGAAGGTTTGGATCTTTCTCAGCACGGTGAACAAATAAGTTAAGTTATAACCCCTTTATAAACTTACTTAAATAATTGGGCCTAGATTTTAATCTAGGCCCTTTTTATTTAAATCTCGATAACTCCACCTATTTCAACAGTTCGATCTTTAGGAATTTTATAATATTCTGTTGCACCAAGCATTGTTCGATGCATTAAAATAAATAATCTTGAAAATATATTTGTATTTTTGCTAACAACTTTTACTTTTCCAATAAAGAAAGAAGTATCTAGCATACTAAATTTAAATTCAGTTGCTCTGATAAGGGCTAGGACTCTTGGGATATTTGGCTCTTCTTGAAAACCATACCTGACAATAATATTATAAAAATTATTTGGATAACGTTTTATTATTACTCTTTCATCATCACCTAGTTTAGGAAAATTAGTAAAACTTAAATGCATAAAAACAATGCGCTTATGTAAGATTCTGTTATGTTTTAAATTATGTAGTAATGCCATAGGAACAACTTCAGTGTTGGGTACGAAAAATATTGCAGTACCAGCAACTCTTTTTGGCGGATTTTTTTTAATTTGAGATAAAAACTTTTTGATTTTTACTGATCCATCCCAACGTGCTTTAAGCATTCTTTCTCTACCGCTAATCCAACTAATCATCATTAATACTATTGCAAACGCTATAAGAATTGGAACCCAACCTCCTTCGAAAAATTTAAATAAATTAGATGAGAAGAATGCAATGTCCATAATTAATAAAAATAGAAAAATAGGAATAAAAATTAATTTATTCCAACCTCTTACAAAAATAAGTAGGAATGTTGCAAGAATAGTATCAATCAACATAGCCCCAGTTACAGAAATTCCATAAGCGGCTGCTAAGTTTTCAGAGCTCTTAAAACCTAATATAAGCAATGCAACTCCAACAAATAAAAGTATGTTAATTTTAGACAAATAAACTTCACCATACTCATTAGTAGAAGTATGTTTAATTCTAAGTCTAGGAATATAACCTAATTGAACCGCCTGACTTGTTATTGAAAAAACTCCAGATATTACAGCTTGAGAAGCGATAATAGTTGCTGTGGATGCTAAAATGATCAGTGGAATTAATGCCCAATCCGGTCCTAATCTAAAAAAAGGATTATCGATGGTTTTAGGATCAGAAATTAACAATGCGCCTTGCCCATAATAATTTAGTAGAAGAGCAGGAAAAACTATTATTAACCAAGAAGTTTGAATTGGTTTTCTACCAAAGTGACCTATATCTGTATAAAGAGCTTCAGCACCAGTTATTGCAAGTACCACGACTCCTAAAATTGTTATTGCAATTCCTTGATGTTTGAACAAAAAATTTAATCCGTAAATTGGATCTAGAGCTTTTAAAATTTGAGGTTTGTTTAATATTTCAAACAATCCTAAAGCTGCAATAGTGACAAACCAAACTAACATTATAGGTCCAAAAACTGCACCAACTTTTCCAGTTCCAAACCTTTCAACTGCAAAAAGAATAGAGACAAGTCCTAAAGAAATATAAATAATATAAGGTTCTAAATCAGGTGATAAAACTTTTAATCCCTCCACTGCGCTCAAAACAGAAATAGCAGGAGTGATAACGCTATCACCAAAAAATAAAGCAGCACCAATTGTACCAAGTATAGTAACTATCCATTTAGTTTTAGGTTTTTTACCTATTTTTCTTATTAATAAAGCTGTTAATGCGAACACACCTCCTTCGCCATGGTTGTCTGCACGCATTATAATAAAGATATATTTAATGCTAACCACAATAATTAAAGACCAAGTGATTAAAGATAAAACTCCAAAAACTGAGTTAACAGTTCCAGTGCCACTTTCTTTAGCGGCTTCTACTGATAGTTTAAGAGCGTAAAGTGGGGACGTTCCTATATCTCCAAACACAACACCAAGTGCTGCAATAATCAAAAGAGGTAGACTTCTACCATTTTTATGATTCATGAGGGCTTTATTTATATATAAATTTGGCAAATCTCTAATGATTTGTTTTTCTAACTATAAATTCAGCAAATATCATATATAAAAATGTGACTATAAAATACGCTTTACTCAATTACTCGAACAAACAACAAAACTACTTCAACTTAAGCACGAACAACTTATCAATTTAATATTTTATAAAATAATAATGAGAACAAAATTTAAAATTTTTATATTGGGATGCAAAGATGTCATTCCTTTATTGATCCCGGTAGTTCCCTTTGGAATTATTTTTGGTGTTGTTGGAATTGAGTCTGGATTGGGGGCGACGATTACTTTTTTAATGTCGATTATTATCTTTGCAGGATCATCACAACTGGCTTTTACTCAACTTTTTACCAGTGGTGCAACCGCTCCTGTTATTGTTAGTTCTGTTGCAATTGTAAATTCAAGACATTTTTTATACAGTGCAGTGATTGCTCAATATTTAACCAAATTGAAATTGTTTTGGAAAATAATTTTATCTTATTTTCTAACGGATCAAGCTTTTATTGTTTCTCAAAAATATTTTAAACAACAGCCAAAAAATAATCTTAGACATTATCATTTATTAGGCTCTGGATTTACACTTTGGTTTATTTGGCAACTTTCAACAATTACCGGGATTGTTGTAGGTGAAGTTATTCCAAAAGAATTAAATCTAGCTTTTGCAGTTCCTTTAACTTTCATTTCGCTAATTATTGTAGATATGAAAAAGTTAGATCATTTAATTGTTGCAATCACGTCAGGTATTTTTGCAGTAATTTTTTTTAATTTACCTCTTAGAACTTATATAATTGTTGCTGCGGCTGCTGGAATTTTAGTTGCTTACGGATTAACTCATACAAAACTTTATAGAAAATAAAATGCTTTGGACAACATTAATATTAGCAGGTCTTGTTACTTTTTTTACTCGTTTTTCAATGATTGCATTATTAAAAAAAGATTATTTTTCGCCACGTGTAAAATTAGTTTTAAGTTATGTCCCAAGCGCAGTCTTTCCAGCAATTATTTTTCCAGCTGTTTTTTTAAATTCTACAGGTCAGTTAGTATTTTTTGATAATCCAAAAGTTTTAGCTGCTTTAATTGCAGTATTAGTTGGCTATTTAACAGAAAGTGTAATTGCTACTATTCTATCTGGTCTTGCAGTTTTGTGGTTATTAATCTTTTTTATTTAATCGATGTTTAAAAAAGTTTTATCACTTCCAAAAACTGTTTGGTTAATTGGATGCATCAGCCTTATTAATGACAGTGCGAGTGAAATGGTTTATCCGCTTCTTCCACTTTATTTATCAAGTGTATTATTAGCAGGTCCGAAAGTACTCGGAATAATTGAAGGTATTGCAGAAGCAACTTCTAGTTTGCTTAGATTAGTTACAGGAGTTATTTTTGATAGGACAAGGAAGGCAAAGCCGTGGTTAGTATTTGGTTATGGAATTGCAGGAATTAGCAGACCTTTAATTGCATTTATTAGTTCATGGCCAGCATTACTTCTTATTAGGTTTGCAGATCGAGTGGGTAAAGGAGTTAGATCATCCCCAAGAGATGCATTGCTTGCAAATAGTACCGATAAAAAAAACTATGGCTTAGTCTTTGGTTTTCATCGCGCCATGGATAATGCAGGCGCAATTATTGGACCATTGATCGCTGCACTATTAGTTGGCATCGGTATATCATTACAGAATATTTTTCTATTAGCACTAGCTCCTGCAATTTTAGCAGTTTCATTATCTTTAATGATTAAAGAAAAAAAATTTAAACCTATTAAAAATCAAAAAATTAAATGGTCATTTCAAGGAATGCCAAAAATTTTTAAAAAGTATTTATGGGCTGTTGCCTTTTTTACATTAGCATGTTCATCAGATTTATTTTTATTATTTAGATTGAAAGAGTTGGGTGTAGAAAATTATCAAATTCCTATAATATGGGCAGGGGTCTCTTTAGTAACCACAGTTTTTTGTACACCATTTTCTGCTCTTTCAGATAAATATGGAAGGCTTAAGTTTTTAGCATTAGGCTGGATTGCTTATATTTTATTTTATTTATTTATGGCCCAGGCAAATTCTTTAAATTTTACTATTTGGATTTTATTTGGGTTTTATGGATTATTTAAAGCAGCCACAGAAGGAGTAGAGCGAGCATTTGTTGCAGATCTTACCAAAATTAACCAACGTGGTACTGCATTTGGTTGGTTTAATCTGGTAACAGGCCTAATGTTATTTCCCGCTTCATTTATTTTTGGGTTCTTGTATGAAAGTTATGGTGTTCAAATTGCATTTTTATTCTCAGCTATTTCATCAATCATTGCACTTATTATTCTTGCAGGCTGCAGAAATAAGTCTGTTTAATTTGAGTAATATTGATTAGTATTTTCAGATAGCTTAAAAAATTAAAAAAATGCTACGTGCTATATTTATTATTTTCTTTTTCCAACTTTTAGGAGAAGCAATCAAAAAATTTTTTGAAATGCGAATTCCAGGTCCTGTATTAGGACTTATTCTTCTACTTATTGTATTAATATTTTTAAAAAGGTTTAAAACTGTAGCCATTACAAATTTAAAAGAAGATGTAATTAATACCTCAAATTATATCTTAAATTATCTTTCACTTTTATTTGTTCCAATTGGCGTTGGTGTTGTGATGCACCTTTCTTATTTGGAAAATAATCTTTTTAAAGTTCTAATTATTGTTTTTATATCTACTATTTTAACCATTGGTCTGACCGCATTTTTAATGGAAAAAATAAATAAACGAATTAATAAGAAATGATTGAGAAGGATAAGCTTTATAGTATTTGGGTTTATTTGCAGGCAGAACCATTATTTTGGTTAACCTTAACCATTGGTTCTTATTTAATAGGAGATTATTTTTATAAAAAATCAAAATTATTTCCGCTCGTAAATCCAGTTGCAATTTCAATATTTATTGTATCACTGGTCTTAATTAATCTTGATATTTCCTACGAGCGATATTTTGATGGCGCCAAATTTATTCATTTTATGTTAGGGCCAGCAACGGTAGCTCTTGCAATTCCAATTTATAAGCAATTCAAAGTCATTCAAAAAGAAGCTTTAAGTATTTCGGCCTCACTTATAGCTGGAAGTTTGTTTGCAATTATTTCAACTTTTATTTTATGTGAAATTTTTAAAATAGATGATCAGGTTTTATTTAGTATGCTTCCACGAAGTGCGACAGCTCCTATTGCTATGGGTATTGCGGATTTAATTGGGGGAATTCCATCGCTTACGGCCATTATAACAATCTTAACAGGAATTATGGGTGCTTCTTTTGGAACTTTTGCTTTAGATTTTTTAAAACTAAAAGATATGTCAGCAAGAGGTTTCGGATTAGGTCTGGCTTCGCATGGAATTGGAACTGCAAGAGCTATGAGCAGAAATGAAACAGCAGGAGTTTTTGCAGCTTTAGCGCTTGGTTTAAATGGTATTGCAACCGCAATATTAGTTCCGCTATTATTTAAGTTATTAAATATTTTTTAATCATGGGTTTAAAAAACTCTCCAGATAATTATGGTCTTATAAGTAAGAATCTTCACTGGATTTTAGCAGTTCTACTTTTATTAAATTTTTTTTTGGGATTTATTATGGGAGATTTAGAAAGAGGCCCTTTACGATCATCCTTATTTCATTTTCATAAATCAATGGGAATACTATTGCTTGGACTAATTATTTTAAGATTATTGTGGAGGGTAATTAATACTACACCCATACATTTATCTAATAATCAACTTATTAAAAGAATTTCAAAATTTGTTCATTATTCATTTTATTTAATTTTATTAATAGTCACATTTAGTGGATGGATTTATTCAACTGCAAGAGCAGGTCCTGTTGATGTTTTTGGATTATTTTATATGCCTGCAATTGTAGAAAAAAATGACGTTATCGGTCAAATAGCAAAAGATATACATATTTATTCAGTTTATATTTTCATTTCTTTTGTGATCATTCATATTTTTGCAAGCATTTATCATCATTTTTTTTTAAAGGATAAAACCTTAAAGAGAATGTGGTATTGAAATATATAATGATTATCTGTGGTTTCTTAATTTAATTGCTTTTTTTAAATATAGTATTAAGTTTAATTTATATGGCAACATACGAATGTCCAAAATGTAAAATGTCCGCAAACATAACTTGTGGAAAATGTGGAGCGCCTTTAAAAGATTCTTCATTAAAGTTAGATAATGGACAAAAAGTTCAAATCTGCGAGTGTCCTAACGGTCATGGAAAAATTAAAAGTCCTTTGTGCTGTGGCCAGGATATGAGCTGTCAGGTTGCCTAGTAAATATTTAACAATCTAAAATTTATATAGCGTAGTAGAAAAGATGAGACAAGTTTACGTTAATGGAGATTATAAAAGAGAGGATGAAGCCAAAGTTTCAATCTTTGATAGAGGTCTATTATTTTCAGATTCTATATATGAAGTAACCTCAGTAATTAATGGAAAATTAATTGATTTTAATCATCATATGAAAAGATTAGATCGCTCTATGACTGAATTAAAATTTAAAAGTTTCATTAAACATAATGAAATCTTGGAATTTCATAGAAAACTTATTGAATTAAATAATTTAAAAGAAGGAATGGTCTACACCCAGGTAACCCGAGGGGTTGTAGATAGAAGTTTTGATATGCCAAAAGAAGCCATCAAACCTACAGTGCTTGCTTTTACTCAAGAGAAAAAAATTTTAGAATCTGATGCTGCAAAAAATGGAATTAAAGTGATGACACTTGAAGATATGAGATGGAAAAGAAACGATATTAAGACTACACAATTATTATATGCAAGCATGGCAAAGTCTGAAGCCACAGCTAAAGGTTTTGATGATGCATGGATGTTAAGGCAGGGTAATGTAACCGAAGGCAGTTCTAACAATGCTTGGATAGTAAAAGGTAAAATTATTATGACAAGACATTCTAATAATTTAATTTTAAGCGGAATAACGAGAGAGGCTGTTTTAAAATGTGCAAAAGATTTAGGTTATGAGGTTGTAACTAAAAATTTTACATTACAAGATGCTCAGTCTGCAAATGAAGCCTTTGTAACATCAGCAACTGCCTTAGTAACTCCAGTTGTAAAAATTAATACAAGCCAAATCGGCGATGGAAAACCTGGTAATTTTGTTAAAGCTTTAAGAGCAGAGTATATAAAGCAGGCCTTAGAGACTGCAATTTAATTTTAAGTGTTATTGATTTTACTCGCCCAAAATTTATCTAAAAAGTAATACCACACCCCATTAATTATTGGCTCAACCAAAGCATCTACTGCTGCAAGTTCTAAACTTGAGCCGGTAATAAAAACATTACAAGTTGCAGCAATAATAATGTGCCCAATTGTATAAATAATTGCTCTTGCAATGCTTGATCCGATTAATTGTTTTTTTATTGCATTGAAGAACCCGCTATCAAATTCAGCCATAAGAAATAATATAGACCTTAGGTGTTAAAATTCAATGTGTAAGTTTGTTAATTATAGAATTATTATGTGAATCTGTTATTAAATTTTAAAAAATGAATATTTCAATTTTATTTACAATAATTTTTATAATTTTTTACTTAATTCTTACAATAATCACTATTAAAGCGAGACGAGCTGCTCGAGTTGAATATGGAGATGGTTTTAATAAAGATTTAACCAAAGCAATTAGAGCTCATGGTAACTTTTTTGAATTTACAGTTTTTTTTATAATTTCTTCTTTTTTATTAGAGCTTTTAGATGGGGCCCTTATTTATATTTTTTTAGTAAATATTATATTTTTTTTAGGAAGAATTTCCCATGCTTATAGTATGTTTAAAGAAAAGTTATTATTCAGACAAATTGGAATGATGGCAACTTTAACTTGCTACGTATTTAATTGTATTTATTTATTATATTTATATTGGCAGTATTTTAAACAGTTAGATTAAATACTTAATTTATAAAGAACGCTTAGTTATTAATTATTAGCTTAAAAGACTTAGTGATTATTCTATAAATAGGAAATGACCCAACTCGATCGCTTATCACAGTTTTAATATTCCAGCATGAAAAATACAAAAAAAATAAAATATAATAATATTTTTTAGTGATAAAAAATTTTTTTAATTTTGAATAAAGAAAACCTTCATAAAATTTAAAATATTTATTCTTAATAAGAAAAAAATAAGTAAAAATTGAAAACGTGTATGCTATATTTACGACTCTTCCCCAGTCATACATGGCGGCAAATAATATAGGAACAGGACTAAGTAATAATATTAAAATTATAAAAAAAAACTTAAATCTAAATGGAAAAATAATTTTTTTTTTATTAAATTTAGAGTTTGCGCAAAGAATAAAAAGCGGTAAAAAACCAACAATAATAATTATTATATATCGAATGAAATACTCTATTTTATAATTATTGGCTGTGAATTGTTGTAGGATTGTTGATTTACTTTTAAGCAAAGCTAGCGACATATAGCATCGTTCCTGAAATACAGACATTAGCTCTAAACACATTTTATCATGCCCAGAATCAGATAATGGATTTAAAATTACTAATAAAAAAGTTACAAATGAAGGAATGCATATAATTAAAGTCTTGCAAACAACTCTAATAATATTTTTTTTAAAATTTTTGATATATAAAATAAAAATTATAAACGGAAAAAAAAATATTACAGGTTCCCAAATAAGAAATGATACTGGAAAAATAAAAAAAATATAACTATTGCAATATTTTTCACTATATTTATTTGAAGACAAATATAAAAAAACAATAAAAATTATAAATATAAGTGTTTCCTTTCTAACTAAACTCTCAATTTCAGCAAGAGGAAATAATAAAAATATTGGAGAGTACAAAGCTAGTCTAAGTAGAAAATTAAGTTGAATTTTTTTTATAAAATTGAATGTTAAAATTAAAAAAATTAAGTAAAAAAAAATTTGGAATAAAAATACAACAAATCTTATTTTACTTTCAAATAAAAGGGCCAATTTAAATGCAATCTCACCTAATAAACCTCTTCTTGTGAAGCCGCCTTGATAATTAATTAACCACTCAGACATTGTGGAGTCATTACCAACAGTATGTTTGTTAAATAAAAAAATTGAAGCACAAATAAACAAAAATGATAAATATAAAAAAAATATGTTACTTTCTTTTTTTTTAGAAATTTGTGCCATTTATTTTTTATTATCTTGTTCTGATTTTTGAAAAATATTATTAATTCGTTTTATTCTTTTACTTGTTGTGTATTCAAACCAAGCCGGATTAATTGCGTGAACAAACGCAGTAACAAAAGACCATAAACATTTAAGCCCAATTTTCATTGCAAAAAACATGTGTTCAAAATAGCCTTTATTAGCAAGTTCTAAATGTCTTTTAATTTTGTTAATCATATTTAGATAATAGTCATATTATACACTTAGCGTATCAAATTACATAATTTCAAGTATTCAATAAAAATTTTTATTTTATTAACCCGCATTGAAATATAGAAAATTGTAACCATATATTTTGTATGGATTTAAATAAATTTACAGAGCGATCAAAAGAAATATTAAATTCGGCGCAAGTTTTAGCTATGATGCAAAATCATCAGCTATTACAGCCTGTGCATTTATTAAGCGGCATCATAGAAGATGATGATACAGGATCATTATTATTTGCACCTGCTGGATTGGATTTAAAAGGTACAAAATTAGCAATTGAAAAAGAATTAAAAAGAATACCCTCAGTTACTGGAAACTCAAGTGGAATAAGTGCATCAAAAGAATTTGTTGTTACCCTTGAAGAAGCTAAAAAAATTTCAAAACAAAAAGGTGATGAATATGTTCCCGTTGAAAATATATTAGAGGCAATACTTTTAACGGATAAAAATTTATTAAAATTATTACAAAATAATGGATTTAATTTAAATGTATTTAAATCAGTTCTTGGGACAATGCGCAAAGGTCAAAAAGTGACCAATGCAAATGATGATGCAAACTATGAATCTTTAAAAAAATATACAATTGACATTACAGATAAAGCTCGAAGTGGAAAACTAGATCCAGTTATTGGTAGAGATGAAGAAATAAGACGTGCCATTCAAGTTCTTTCAAGACGAACAAAGAATAATCCAGTCCTAATTGGTGAACCCGGAGTTGGTAAAACTGCAATTGTTGAAGGACTTGCTCTAAGAATTATTAACGATGATGTTCCTGAAAGTTTAAGAGGTAAAAAATTATTAGCATTAGATTTAGGGTTATTAATTGCTGGTGCAAAATTTAGAGGAGAGTTTGAAGAGAGATTAAAAGCTGTTCTAAAAGAAATTACTGCACAACAAGGCGAAGTTATTGTTTTTATAGATGAAATGCACACTTTAGTTGGTGCAGGCGCAGGTGATGGATCTATGGACGCTTCGAACATGTTAAAACCAGCTCTTGCAAGAGGAGAACTGCATTGTATTGGTGCAACCACACTTGCTGAATATAGAAAGTATGTTGAAAAAGATGCGGCGTTAACTAGAAGATTTCAGCCAGTATTTGTAACGCAGCCATCTGTTGAAGACACAATTTCAATCTTAAGGGGTCTTAAAGAAAAATATGAAATGCATCATGGGGTGCACATCTCAGACAATGCACTTGTTTCAGCGGCTGTGCTTTCAAATCGTTACATTACCGACAGATTTTTACCAGATAAAGCAATTGATTTAATGGATGAAGCATCCAGTAAGCTTCGAATGGAGATAGATTCAAAGCCAGAAAATATTGATGAGATTGATAGAAAAGCTATTCAGTTAAAAATTGAAAGAGAGGCTTTAAAAAAAGAAGACGATTCACTTTCAAAGATTAGATTAAAGGAATTAGACGAGAAAATTGCAGAGCTTGATAAAAAATCACAGGCCTTAACAGAAGTTTGGGCTAAGGAAAAAAATCAAATTCAATCTGTTCAAAAAATTAAAGAGGAAATTGAGAGAAATAAAGTTTTATTAAATAACTATCAAAAGAAGGGTGATTTAACAAAAGCTAGCGAAATTATGTATGGCAAGATCCCAGAATTAGAGAAAAAATTAAAAGAGCAAGATAAAGCTGCTTTAGGTCAATATAAAACATTAAATAAAGAAGTGGGTGAGAATGAAATTGCAGCCGTTGTTTCTAAATGGACAGGAATTCAAATTGATAAATTACTAGAAGGCGAAAGACAGAAAATATTGTCCATGGAAAAAGTAATTTCAACAAAAGTGATTGGTCAAAAAGAGGCAATTAATTCTGTCAGTAATGCTGTTAGAAGATCAAAAGCTGGAATTCAAGACCCAAATAGACCGCTTGGTTCATTTTTATTTTTAGGACCGACGGGAGTTGGTAAAACCGAATTAAGCAAAGCTCTTGCTTCCTTTTTATTTGATGATCAAAACGCAATGATTAGAATTGATATGTCAGAGTATATGGAGAAACACTCTGTAAGCAGATTAATTGGTGCCCCTCCAGGATATGTAGGTTACGATCAAGGTGGCGCTTTAACAGAAGCTGTTAGACGAAGACCTTATCAAGTAATTTTATTTGATGAAGTTGAAAAAGCCCATCCTGATGTATTTAATATTTTTCTTCAAATTTTAGATGATGGAAGACTAACAGATGGACAAGGTAGAGTTGTTGATTTTAAAAATACAATTATCATTTTAACATCCAATCTTGGCTCAGAATTTATACAAGCTAATAAAAGTGAGAAATTAGATGAAAGAACGAAGGAAAAAGTGTTGGAAGTTGTTAAGAAATCTTTCAGACCAGAATTTGTAAACAGATTAGATGATATTATTGTTTTTGATAGACTTCAAAAAGAAGAAATTAAAGAGATTGTTAAGATTCAAGTAAATAATTTAAAAAATATTTTAAAAGATAAAAATTTAACTTTTTCAATCACTGACAAAGCTCTAGAGTGGTTAGTAGATAAAGGTTTTGATCAAGAATACGGCGCAAGACCTTTGAAAAGAGCGATCCAAAGATATATCCAAAATCCAATTGCAAATTTAATTTTAGATATGAAAGATAAAAAATTAGATGCGATTAAAATTGATGTGGATGAGGATCAATTAATTTTAAATAATAAAATTTTTGCTATTAATTAAAAATCTAAGCCTACTGTAAAAGATACAAATTTATCTGCATTTTTTTGTTCTTTAAATTCTTTTGATTGAACGTATTGAGTAAGAGTTAGTTTTAAGTTTTTATTTCCAGATATTGGTATTAAAGAATTTACGCCAACAGCAATAAGTCCAACAATAGGTTCTTTATTTACATGATGATTGTTTGCAAAGATGTTGCCATCCAAAGAAAAATCATAGGCAACACCTTTTAATTCTGCAAGCGCAAATAAATGAACGCCTAAAGGAATGGGCAACATTAGTTCTCCTTTGTCAGTACATGTTTCGGAGTTTATAGATGAAGGAGCTGTGTTGTCACAGCCAGGGTGAGAAGGGGTGCTTCCAAAATCATTTGGAATATTGAGACCATATCTCCCTTCCATGCCAATATTTAATGAGGTTTCGATATTACCAACTTTTAAGCCATAAAATCTTATCAAGTCTTTTGATAATCCTTGAGTGTAAGAATTATGTTGCAGATCAGACTTAACTTTTTTCTCAAACATTAACATTAAAGCAGGCTCATTATCTAACTGATTATTCCAACCTTGAGCTCTGTAGACATTAAATCGGTCATGAACAAAGTTTTGTGTTTGTTTTGCAAAAGATGCAGGACCTATAATTCCAAGAGTTAATTCTTTTGTATTTAATACTTGTGTATTATCAAATTTATTTTTATGTCTCTCATTTATTCCTATCGCTAGAGATAACAGCCCGGCATAGGGTCTGTCATCTTTGATAATAGTTTTAGTTTTATCATCTTGAGGTGTGTACATCTTTTGAGAGCCTACAAAATAAATATTTTTAGAAAATCCGACTTTTTTCTTAAGTAAGTCATTATCGATAAATGATAAAAGATTACTATGCAGGCGGCTTATCACTGGTAAACATTCACTTTTTACGTCTCCATTAAGATCATGCGTGACTCCAGATAAAATGACACCACTAGTGTAATTAGAGTCTTCGTTATTAAAATAGTCGTTTTCTATTCTAATATTATAGCCTCTAAAGCTGACTTGTTCATCATCTTTACAATTTGCAAATGACGGTGTCGAAAATACGATGAATAATAAAAAAAAGAGCGATCGTTGCATTAAAAACTTAGTATTTATTTTTGTAAAAAAAATTTTAATACATTATTCACAATTAAGACACAAATAGTTCAAAAAAATATTACATTTGTTGTCTATTTAAAAGTTATGAAAACACAAAATAAAAAAATAAAAATGGTAAATGGAAACAGGAGCTTCCCAACTTTATCTATTTCTCAACAAACTGCGGAAGAGATGCTAACAGTTATGGGTGTTGTAGCTCTAGTTGCTGCAGTATTGACTCTACCTGTTGGAATATTTTTATTTACATACGGGCTATAATGGCTCCTTATTCAAACGAAGAATTGGCATTTTTAAATAAAAAAGCTTGATTACAAGCGTTTAAAAAGCTTTTTCTTAGATGATTTTTTTAAACAACTTTTAACTTAAGTTATTTTTTTAAATAAGAAAAATCCGCTATATATAAAGGCTAAATGCCTAATAGATCCAATAGTGTTGAATTGTTCACAAAAAAAATATCTGACTATATGTCAGATGATTATCTTTATTTAAACTCTAATATTTCAATCGCTGAGGCAATTAAAAAATTACAACAACAAAAAAAATCCGTTATTTTAGTCAAAAAAGAAAATAAACTTTTTGGAATTATTACTGAGCAAGACATAGTTAGAAAAGTAACTTTTTTATCTGAACCCAATAAAAAAATATCTGAAGTTATGACTTCTCCAGTTATTTTTGTGTATGAAGATGACCTTCTTTTCCATGCGGTAGGAAAGATGAGAAAAAATAATTTACGTCATTTACCTGTTATTAATATGACTTCCCAAGTTGTTGGAATTATTCACGCTAACAAAGCTCTGTACGCAGAACTTGGAAACGTCACTAATCAAATTGATCAAATGACATTTGATGAATATGACTCTTCATCCCTAGTAAAAATTAAAAAACAACAAATTGATATTGCAGACCGTTTATTAGATGAAAATACTTCTTCGTTAGATATTTGTTATTTATTGAGTTTTTTGAATAACGTTATTTTTAGAAGATCTATTAGGATCGCCGAGCGAAATGTGAATGCTAAAAATATTATTGAACATATACCGGATTACACTGTTTTAGTTATGGGTTCAGGAGGTAGAATGGAGAGTTTTTTATCTCCCGATCAAGATAATGGAATTATTTATGAAAAAAGTGAAAAAGAAGATCCAAAAAAAGTAGATTTATATTTTGAAGAACTCGCAAAACATTTTACAAAATCATTAGATGATGCAGGCATTCCCTTTTGCAAAGGTAATTTAATGGCAACAAATCCAATGTGGAGAAAAAGCTTACCGGAATGGAAAAATCAAGTTCAAAGCTGGGTTGAAAATTTAAGTGAACAAAATTTAATATATGTAGATATGCTTTATGATTTTAGGTCTGTTTTTGGAAAACCAGAACTTGCTGATGAGTTGCGAGCTTTTATTTTTGATAAGTTAATTAATAAAAAGGTTTTAAAATTTTTGTTTAAAAATGAAGAAAATAGGCAAGCGGGATTAACTTTTTTTAATAATTTTATTTTAGAAAAAAAAGATCCAGAAAATAAAGGGTTATTGGATTTAAAAGGAGCAGGCACATTACCTTTAGTTGAAACAGTTAGGATCTATTCTATTAAAAATAGGGTCAATAGAGCTAATACTCTTGCTAGAATAGAAGAATTAAATCAACTCAAAGTCTTTGATGATCATGAAAGAGATTTTATAGAAAGTGGTCATCGTTTTTTAACCTATATCTTATTAAAAAATCAGGTTTCTCTTGCTAAACAAGGCTTACCAATAAAAAATTTTATTAATCCTAAAAATTTACTTTTAAGAGAAAAAGAACTTTTAAAAATATATTTAAAAAAAATAAATGAACTAAAAACCATAGCAAAGGCTGATATCAGTGAAGAATATCTTTAATCGAATACGATCATTTTTGGAAAATAGAAAAGCTTTGCAAGAGCAGACTATTGACCAGACTATTTTTACAGTCTTGGATACAGAAACAACTGGACTAAATGTAAATGAGGGTCATAAAATTGTATCGGTTGGAGCAATTAAAATTAATAATTACCAGTTGTCAGAGGAGCAAACTTTAGATGAATTAGTGAACCCTGAAAGGGATATTCCATTTGCTTCAAGAAATATTCATTACATCACAGAAGATAAAGTAAAAGACAAACCTAATATTTACCAAATAGAAAAAAAAATTAATGATTTTATTAAAAATACTATTTTAGTTGGGCATAATATTGATTTTGATATTGGTTTTATAAAAAAAAATGCTGCCAAGTCTCCCTTGGCTATTACCATAAAGAAAATTGCAAATATTGATACAATACTTCTAACTGCTGGTCTTTATCCGAGTCTTGAAAGTTATGAATTATCTTTTTTATGCAATCATTTTAGAATTAAAACATTTGATCAAGTTAGGCATAGTGCATTAGGAGATGCAATTATCACAGCAAGATTATTTTTATTTTTATTAAATACTGCAAAAAATAGAAATAATATTCATAGTATTGGTGGTTTAATTAATTTGTGTAAGCAAGGAAGACAAATTCATTATCTAATGAAAGATTTTAATAAAATTCACTAAAAATAAGTTTTTTAAAATTTAATTATTTTTTTTAATTTTACTTATAATTGATTTTGTACTTTCGGCACCCTGAATAACGATCTGATCATTCAATGCGATAACAGGAACTCCCGAAATCCCTAAAGAATATGCGTTCTGATTTTTTTTTAAAATATCATCTATATTTTTTTTACTTTTAAAAGCTTTTTCAATTATTTGTTTATTTAGGCCATTTTTAATGCCAATCGACATTAGATTTTCTATATTTCCAATGTCACAACCATCAATAAAATAATTTCTAAAAATATTTTCAACAATAAACTTTTGCTCTTTTAAGTCCTTTGAAAGATCAATTAATATATGTGAAAGAACTGTACTAGGTGTAATTTTTATTTTTTTTAAATTAAAATTTAAACCCTCTAGAGTAGCCTGTTCGGTCATATTATCATACATTGGTTGAGCATTATCTTTGCTACCAAATTTTTTTTCTAAGTAATCAGATCTTTTCATGCCTGATAAAGGCATATTAGGATTTAGTAAAAAGGGGGCATAATGAACTTCGAATTTTTTATCTTTAAACTCTGCTAAAGCTTTAAATAATCTATTATGACCAATGTAGCACCAGCCACAAATTGTGTCTAAGAAGATCGTAATTTTCATGTTATCAATTTATAATATAAAAATTTACAAACTAGACACATTAAATATTAAATGAAAAATATTGGTTGGAATTTTGATAATAGCTACACGTTATTGCCAAAGCAGTTGATTTCAAAAGTTTTACCAACTACAGTAAAAAATCCAAATATTATCATTATTAATCATTCTCTTGCTCAGCAACTTGGATTAAATTTTTCTTCATTAAATAATAATCAATTAGCAAGATTATTTACAGGAAATGATATTCCAGAAGGGTCAGATCCTTTAGCTCAAGCTTACGCCGGTCATCAGTTTGGACATTTAGTTATTTTGGGTGATGGACGAGCAATTGTATTAGGTGAACATATTACTCCAACGAAGCAAAGATACGATATTCAATTTAAAGGTTCAGGAAGAACGCCTTATTCAAGAGGCGGAGATGGCAAAGCAGCTCTTGGCCCGATGTTACGCGAATATATTATTAGTGAGGCCATGTATCATTTAAATATCAAAACAACCCGAAGTCTTGCCGTTGCAACCACTGGTGAGAATGTGATGAGAGAAACAGTTTTGCCAGGTGCAATTTTAACAAGAGTTGCAGAGAGTCACATTCGTGTTGGTACTTTTGAATATGTTGCAATTAAACGAGATATTCCAACTCTTAAAAAACTTTTACAGTATTCAATAGAACGTCATTATCCTGAAATAAAAGATTTAGATAAACAGGCTCCAGAATTTTTAAAATTAGTCTTAGAAAAACAAATAGATTTAATTACAGATTGGATGCGAGTTGGTTTTATTCATGGTGTCATGAATACTGATAACATGGCAATTTCTGGCGAAAGCATCGATTTTGGACCGTGTGCATTTATGGATTATTATAATCCTAAAACTGTTTTTAGTTCTATCGATCATCATGGTCGATATGCATTTGGCAATCAGCCCTCTATTGCACAATGGAATTTAGCTCGACTTGCCGATGCTATACTTCCTCTTCTTGATGAAGATCAAAATAAAGCAATAGATGTGGGTGAAGAAATTATTCACTCGTTTAAAGAAAAATATGAAAAAAAATTTCATAAAATGATGAAGAAGAAATTAGGATTAATTACAGATGAAGCTGATGATGTAATTTTAATACAAGAATTATTAGATACTATGGAAAAAAATAATTTAGATTATACAAATACTTTTAGAGATTTAATGAATGATAAAATTAATAATGAAGCTTTGAAAAATTTTCATGCTAAATGGAAAATTAGAATTGATAAACAAAATAGAAGTCATGAAGAGGTTTTAACTTTGATGAGAAATGTTAATCCTGTTGTTATTCCAAGAAATCATAAAGTAGAGGAAAGTTTAAAAGAAGCGCATAAAGGAAATTTAGTATCTTTAAATAATCTTCTAAATGCTCTCAAGGATCCATATACAGAGCGAAGTGACTTAACATTATATCAACAGCCTGCTCATGAAACAGATAAGAAATATAAAACTTTCTGCGGGACTTAAATTTATTTTTTAAATTGCTTTACTAAGTAAGGTGTAAGATTTTTAGCTATTACCTTAACCCCATCTCGATTTGGATGTTTGCCATCCTCTAGGTTTAATTTTGGATTTAACGCAACATCCTGAAGCAAAAAAGGCATTAGAATTAAATTATGTTCTTTTGCTAAAGAGGGATAAATATTATCAAATTTTTCTTTATAATTTTTGCCATAACTTTCTGGCGCAATAAAACCCGCAAGGATAATGGGGATATTTTTAGCTTTAATTTTTAAGATGATTTGATTTAAATTTCCTTTGATTTCATTAGGGTCAATTCCGCGTAACATATCATTGGCACCAAGTCCTAGAATTACAAGATTAGCTTTTTCCTCCAATGTCCAGCCAATACGATTAAGCCCACCTTTAGTAGTATCGCCGCTGACACTTCCATTTATAATTTCGCTTTCAATATTTAAATTTTTTAACTCAAATTTTAGCGCCTCTGATAAATGATCAGGTTTAGTTAGCCCATAACCTGCCATCAAACTATCTCCAAATAGTATAATTCGCGTTCTTGCAAAAGCCTCAGATTTAAATATGAAGATGAGATAAAAAATTATAATAAAAATTTTTTTCATGAAAAGTTTATTAGAGTTACAAGATATTTATTTAAATTACAAAACAGAAAATAGTTTAGTTGAAGTCATTAAAGGGGTTAATTTAAAAATAAATAGTGGCGAAAATGTTGCGGTAGTTGGAAAAAGTGGATCTGGAAAAACAAGTCTGATTATGTTGATTGCAGGACTTGAAAAGGCAACCTCTGGAAAAATAATTTTTGAAGATCAAGATATTAGTACTTATTCAGAAGATGAGTTAGCAGATTTAAGAAAAAGAAAAATTGGTATTGTATTTCAATCCTTTTATTTGATCCCAAATTACACTGCCTTGGAGAATGTCTCTTTAGTGCTTGAGATTAATAAAATTGAAAATGCTCAAAAAAAATCATCAGAGTTACTGGAGCAATTTGGTTTAAAAGATCGATTAAATCACTTTCCAAGTCAACTTTCAGGAGGAGAGCAGCAGAGAGTTGCGATAGCACGCTCTATTATTTTAAGTCCAAAACTTATTTTAGCTGATGAGCCGAGTGGCAATTTAGATAGTGAAAATTCTAAACTTATTATCAATTTATTGTTTAAATATAGTAAACGAAATAATTCTAGCCTTATCTTAGTTACCCACGATCAATCCATAGCTAAGGAATGCGATAAAATTATTGAAATCAAAGATGGAAAAATTATTTAATTTTCAAGATTTTAAATATGCAATTCGAGATTTAACTAGAAGTTATAAAAAAATCTCAACAATCATTTTTACTATTTTCATAAGTCTTTTTGTTTTAAGTGTTATTTTAAGTTTAGAGTATTCTTTAAAAAAAGAATTAAATGCTAATGCAAAAATATTACTGGGCGGAGATTTTGAAATTAATACAAGAAATGAAAAAGTTGATGATCAATATTTAAAAAAAATTGAAAAATTTGGAACAATTTCCTCAACTGTTGAATTTAGTACAATGCTTGCCAATTCAACAAAGTCAGATGCTAAAACTTTTTTTATTCGTTTAAAAGCAATTGATCAAAAGTATCCACTTTATGGAAGTGTTCAATCTTTCCCAGACAATGCACTGACGTTATTACAAACGACTAAAAATAGTATTGTTGTTAACAAAAAGATTTTCGAGACTTTAAAATTAAAAGTTAATGATACCGTTTTTATAAAACAAACAGCTTTTAAGGTCGTAGGCTATGTAGAAAGCGTTCCTGACTTAGGAAGAGCATTATTATTTGGTGATTTTGCGGTGGTTAGCAACAATTCATTTTTAAATTTAAATATTAATACCTTAGGTAGCTTTATAAACTATGAATACCGAGTAAAATTAAACAATGATAATATTAATTTTAAACAAGAATTAGAAAATCTTACAAAAAATTATCCATCATACAGCGTTCGATATCCAGAAAATTCTTCTAATAATTTAAAAAAATTAATTGATAATTTTTCTCAATTTTTATCGCTAGTCTCTATCAGTGCAATGTTGATTGCAGGAATAGGGATCGCAAATACATTAATCTCTTTTATCAATCAAAAAAATATAAGTATTGCGATTATGAAGTCTCTTGGTTTTACCACCGCTACAATAAAAAAAATATTTTATTTTGAAATATTTATTTTATTAACCATAATCAGTTTATTAGCCTATTTTTTTGCTGTTCTGAGCGTGCCATTGGTTAATGTTTATCTTGTTAAAACCTTAGGGATTGTCGTTCAAAGCGAATTTATACTTAAAAATTTTATTAAAGTATTTTTAAGCGGCTTTTTAGTAGTAAGTATTTTTTGTTTACCTACCATATCAGCCATTCAACAAATTAAGCCAACAAGCCTTTTTAGAAATGTATTTCAACCTTGCGAATTTTATTTTACTAAGAAAA
This sequence comes from Candidatus Fonsibacter ubiquis, assembly GCF_002688585.1. Lineage (NCBI taxonomy): Bacteria > Pseudomonadati > Pseudomonadota > Alphaproteobacteria > Candidatus Pelagibacterales > Candidatus Pelagibacteraceae > Candidatus Allofontibacter > Candidatus Allofontibacter communis. The sequence continues at coordinate 65,202 of NZ_CP024034.1, forward strand.
ATATTTCTTTAATTATATTAGCAATTATTTCTCTCATCTTACTTTTCGCTTTTGATAGTAAAAAACCCTTTTATACAGTTATGTACTTTTTAGTTTTTTTTATTATTTGCCTTACTTTATACGGACTATCAAAGTTAATAATTTTTTACTTAAGAAAGATAAATCTTATTAAATTTTTACCTCTCCGTTTGGCAGTTAAAAATATTACCAATCCTAAAACAATATTCCCAATTACAGTTTTATCGTTAGGGTTAGGAGTTACTTTGTTATTATCTCTAACTTTAATTGGATATAATTTTAAGAAGGAAGTCCAAAAATCAATTCCTGAAATAGCACCAGATTATTTTTTTGTTAGCATTCAAAACTCAGAAAAAGATGAATTTGTAAAATATTTAAAAAATAATGATAAAAATTCAGTAATTGAGACAATGCCTATTGTTTCTGCTTCCTTAATAAAAATAAATAACAAAGATCCACTAACTTATATTAAGCAGAACAACGACTCTTTTTGGGTTCTTGAAAGAGATCGAAGAATATCTTGGTCTAAAACTGCTCCAAAAGATAATCCAATTTTAGAAGGTAACTGGTTTGATGAAAATAGTAAGAGTTTGCAAATTTCTTTAGATGCAAAAGTTGCAAAAGATTTGAACATTAAAATAAATGACAGTTTAACTTTAAAAATTTACGGAAGGGAAATTGAGGGTAAAGTTATAAATCTTAGAAAGGTTGATTATCGTGATTTATCAATCAATTTTGTCATGCTAATTAATCCAAGTTTTGCACAAAATATTCCACATGAATATATAGCAACCGCTAAATTTAAAAATTTACCAGATTTCAAAGAAGGAGCTTTTTTACAAAAATTTAAAAATATCTCCACAATTAAAGTCTCAAATTATCTTGGTAAAGTTACAGAAATTATAAATAAAATATTTATTGCTGTAATCATTATATCTTCAATTGCAGTCATCATTGGATTAATGGTAATTTCCTCCGCAGTGATTGTACAAGCAAGATTAAGTGTTTATCAAAATTTAATTTTTAAAATTCTTGGAATCAATTCAAAAAATTTAATGCTTGCTAGTATTATAGAATTTTTAATTACATTTTTATCAATTATTTTTATTGCCGCTTTTTTTTCAGTGTTTGTTTCTTATTTTGTTATTGAAACCATTTTTAGACTAAGTTGGAGTTTAGAAATTATCAATTCATCGGTGGTATTATTATTTATTGGGATCATCACAATTATTTTAATATTGATTAATAATTATAAATTTTTAAGTCCCAAAGTGTATCCGTTAGTGCGTAATGAGTAATTTTACTCGTAACTTTTAATATAATTTAATAATCTCAATTATTAATGAAAGACATTGCAATTATTGGCACAGGATTTTCAGCTGCTACCATTGGATATTTTTTAAAGAACGATTTAGATTTTTATGAAAAGTCCAGAGGTGTAGGCGGTCGCTGTTCCACTCGAAGAGTTGATAATGTTGGCCTATTTGATCATGGACTTCAATATATCAAGAGTGAAAATAATGAATTTAAAAAGTTCTTAGGTGACCACACTGTTTGGCAAGGAAATTTTAAAATATTTCAAAACGATCAGCTCAAAGATGATTTAAATAAAGAAAGAATAATTAATGAAAATGGGAATAATTTATTAGTTAAAAATTTATTTAAAGATAAAAAAGTTTTTGTAAATAAAGAGTTAAAAAGTCTTGAAAAAAAAAATGATTTTTTTTTATTAAATTTTAAAGATAATACTCAAGAAAATTATAAAACTGTAATCATCACAGCCCCTTATCAGCAGGCCTATAATTTAACAAAAAAGTTTACTGATAATTATTTTTTAAAACTTAATTATAATATGCAACCTAACTTAACATTGATGGTAGCATTTAATAAAAGTTTGAACCTTAATTTAAGTGCAATTAGTTTCGAAAATGACGATGTTTTAGGATTTGCGGCTAATGAAAATACAAAGAAGAAGAGTTTGATCAATAAGGATTTAGAATTATGGACAATTCAATCATCCTTAAAATATGCAATTAAAAATATTTATGAGTATCGAAATAACAAGCCAAGTTTAATTGATGAGATGTTAAGGAGTTTTTCTGTGAAATTAAAAATAGATATTAAAAAAGATAATATTCACTATTCAGACATTCATGGCTGGCTTTATGCCTACAGTATCAATTTGGATACCGCTAAGTGTTATTGGGATAAGGATTTAAGACTTGGAATTTGTGGTGATTGGTTTTCAGGAGGAAATGCAGAAAGCGCTTTTATTAATGCAAAACACCTTGTAAATTTAATTTAAATTATTTTTGATTTTTAATTTCCTGAACTTCTTTTTTTAATTTATCAATTTGCGTCATTAAATCGTCAATGTTTTTGTCATCATTAGCAGCAGGTGGTGCGGAGTTTTTATTATCGGTTTTTTGTCCAAAGTTAAAAAAATTAAAATCAGTAAAATTTGGAAAACTTTTTGTAAAAAAATTACTAGTATTTGCTGCATTCATTGTATTTGTTAAAAAATCAAACATCATGTTACTTTTTTTATTTTCATTAAATAAAATGATTTGTTTTAGGATATGAGCTGGAATTAGATTAATTCCTGCGTTTTCTTTTTCTAAAATTATTTGTGTCAAAATAGTCGATGTAATATCATTTTGCGTATCAACATCTGTAACTTTAAAATCTAATTCTTTTTTAATCAAAGTCACAATATCATCTAATGTAATATAAGCGCTTGTCTCGGTATTATATAATCTTCGGTTTGAATATTTTTTAATTTCAATCATGACTGTTTTACGTATTGACCAGGTGCTTCATATAGCACTTCAAAGTTTTTTGCATTAAGTTCAGAGGACTTTTTTAATTGACCAGAATTAACTGCAAGCCATGAAACCCAAACTGGCCACCAGGAACCATCTACCTTGTTAGCGCTATTGAACCATTCGTCTTGCGTTTTCCCTTTTTCAAATTTTTTTGTGTAAAAATGAAGTTTGCCTGGCTTATTTTCTGTTCCTTGAATAATACCAGCGATATGACCTGAATTTGCTAGTACAAAATTAATATGTGAATTGTAGGCATTAAGACCTTGATAAACCGATCGCCAAGGAGCGATATGGTCTTCAGTTGTTGCAACGGAGAAGATTGGCGTATCTATTTTAGATAAATCAATTTCTACATCCCCAATCTTATATTTATTTTTCACAACTAAATTATTTAAATACATGCAGCGTAAATATTCTGAGTGCATTTTTTCAGGAAGACGAGTGGAGTCTGAGTTCCAATGCAACATGTCGAATGCGGTTGGCTCATTGCCAAGTAAGTAGTTATTTACAACGTAATTCCAATATAAATCTACCGGCCTTAAAAAGTTAAAAGCTGCAGCCATATCTTTGCCATCGAAGTAACCAGTTTTTTTCATCTGATTTTCAATACTTGCTATCTGTTCCTCTGTAATAAATATTCCAAGTTCACCCGGATCTTCAAAGTCAATTAAACTTGCAAAGTATGTTGCGCTCGTAATTTTATATTTATTTGGGACAACTTTTAGATAGGCAAGAGCTAAAGAAGCAAGAGTTCCACCAACACAGTAGGAAGCAATGTTTGCACTATTAGAGCCTGTTTTTTCACAAACAACTCTTAATGCCTCTAATACTCCATCTTCAATATATTCTTTAAAAGAAATATTTCTTGAACTTGCGTCAGGATTTTTCCAAGAGATTAAAAAAGTATTAAATTTTTTATCAACTAAATATTTCATCATGGATTTTTTTTCGTTCAAATCCATTATGTAGTACTTATTAATAAATGGAGGAATAACGAGCATAGGTTTTGCATATTGTTGGTCGGTAGCATAATCATATTGAATTAGTTCAAAAAGATTATTTTTGAAAATAACTTTACCTTTTGTTGTCGCTAAATTTTTACCAATTTCAAATTCACCTGCTTTGGATTGCTGAATAAAAAGTTTGTTTGGATGCTTTTCAAAATCTTTTTTATAATTTTCATAGCCCTTAGCTAAATTATTTCCTTTTTCATCCACCGTTTTTTTCAACACTTCAGGATTAGTAAATGCAAAGTTAGAAGGCGATAAAGCGCTATTTAGTTGTTTTAAATAAAATTGCATGATGCGTTTATCTTTTGGATTTTTAAACTCAATATTTTCAATCAAGTTGTTCATGAAATTTGCGCTTATTAAGTAAAACTGTTTTATAAAATCAAAAAAAAGATTAGTCTTCCATTCTTCATTTGAAAATCTTCTGTCAGATTTTTCTTCAAAGATCACCGGATTTGCCATTCCACCTGAGGCACGAGTTACAAAATAAAAATTTAAATTAGCAATTTGTGAAACCCATTTATTAAGACTGTCAAAATATACATTTGGATTCTGTTGGATTTCAGTTGAGAAATTTTTAAATGACTCCATCATTTTATTCATCGTCGGAGCAATCAAATTAGATAAATCACTCATGGTGAAATTATTGCTACTTTGATTGTTAAAGGGAAATGTTGGAAAATTATTTTGACTAGAACCTAAATTTTTAAATGAATCTACATATTGATTGTAAATCTTTAGATTGTTTTCAAAGACACTGCTTAAATCTTCAAAGTTAATCTTATCTGGTCCTTTATCTTTCTCTTTTTTTGTCATTTTATGATTTTGATAATAGCTTAATAATTATCGTAAGAGTAATAACCTATATGTGCTAGCGCAATATTTATATATTGCGATTGCAAAAGAAAAAAATCAATAAAAACAGTAATTTAACATAATTATTCATTTTTACACTTGAATTATATTGCACTGCAACATAAATATAACTCATTAAATAATTAAAGGAGTAAACTATGATGACAAATATAAACAATCCTTTTGAATTCTTTGATTTTCAAAAGATGTTATCTGCTCTTAAAATGCCAACAGTAGATGGTAATTCTGAGAGTTTAATCAATGCTCAAAAGAAAACTTTAGAAACTTTTGCTAACGCATCTAAAGTATTATTTGAAGGCTACAATGCACTTGCTAAAAAGCAAATAGAAGTACTAAACAAAGCTATTTCTAGTGCAAAAGACGCAACATCTGAATTAGCTAAGGGAAATCCTCAGCAATCAGCTGGTAAGTCAATTGAATTGATCCAAGAATCAATCGTTGAAGCTCAAAATATTGCTAATGATTTCTCTAAAATTGCAGAAAAAACTGCAAAAGAATCTTTCGAAATTCTTAACAAAAGACTTTTAGAAGGTTTAACAGAAATCAAAAAAGTAATTGAAGAAGAAGGTAAAAAAGCTTCTGTTAAAAACTAATTAGTTTTTAACTCAGAAAATTAGAGAGTATTTGGCTAAATCTCCCCTTATTTTTAGCCAAATCTCTCTAAATTAAATCAAAATCTAACTAGTAATTTAAAATTTACTCAAGTATAATTTTTAAAAAATTAACATTTTAGCCCTTTTCAAATGTCTAAAGTTGCACTAGTCACAGGCGGAACAAGAGGAATTGGTGCTGCTATTGCTAAAAAATTAAAAGATGAGGGTTTTAGGGTAGTATCTACCTATGTGGGCAAAGAAGAGTCCGCACAAGCATATTCAAAACAAAGCGGTATTGAAGTTATAAAATCAGATGTATCTTATTTTGAAAGTTGTAAATCTGCAGTTGCTGAAGTTGAAAAAAAATACGGTGACATAGAAGTTGTTATCAATAACGCTGGAATTACTAAAGACCGTTTTTTACATAAAATGAATCCTGAAGAATGGAATTCAGTCATCAATACGAATTTAAATTCACTTTTTAATATCTGCCGAAATGTAATTGAAAAAATGCGAGCTAAAGGATTTGGAAGAATTGTCTCTATTAGTTCTATTAATGGTTTAAAAGGACAAGTGGGTCAGACAAATTATTCAGCTGCTAAAGCTGGAATAATTGGATTTTCAAAGGCGCTGGCATTGGAAAATGCGAACAAGGGAATAACTGTAAATGTAATTGCCCCAGGATATGTGGGAACAGATATGGTTAAAAAAATTGATCCAACAATTTTAAAAGGAATTGTAGGTCAAATTCCTGTGGGCAGACTTGCAGAGCCTGATGAAATTGCTGCCTTGGCAAGTTATTTAGTAAGTGATAAAGCAGGCTTCATTACCGGCGCTACTTTTTCAATAAATGGTGGCCAGTACATGCAGTAATAACCAAATTTAAACGAAAGGGAGAAATAATAAAAATGAATGATAATGATGTTGTAATAACAAGTGCAGTACGAACGGCAGTTGGGTCCTTTGGTGGCTCTCTTTCTTCTCTCACGGCTCCGCAATTAGGCGCTGAAGTAATAAAAAAAGCTTTAGAAAAATCAGAAATTAAACCTGATCAAGTTGATACAGTTTACATGGGTCAAATTTTAGCTGCAGGTGTTGGACAAAATCCTGCTCGACAAGCTGCAATCCATGCAGGAATACCTGTTGAGAAAACTGCAACGACGATTAATCAATTATGTGGCTCCGGACTTGCTTCCGTTGCCTTTGGTTATAATTCAATTAAATGCGGTGATGCTAATATTGTTATCGCAGGTGGACAAGAGAGCATGAGCAATGCTCCACACTTTATTAATCTAAGAAATGGTGTGAAGTTGGGTGACACTAAATTACAGGACTCAATGATCGTTGATGGATTGATGGATGTTTACAATCAATATCACATGGGTGTAACAGCAGAAAACGTTGCACAAAAATTTCAAATTACTAGAAAAGATCAAGATGCTTTTGCAGCAGCTTCACAAAGAAAAGCAATTGATGCAATAAAAGGTAAAAAATTTAAGGACGAAATTGTTCCTGTAACTGTAAAAGTTAAAAAACAAGATGTTATCTTTGATAAAGATGAATATCCAAAAGATGGAACAACAATTGAAAAATTAGAAGCATTAAAACCTGCATTTAAAAAAGATGGAACGGTAACTGCTGGAAACGCATCAGGATTAAACGATGGTGCTGCAGTAGTAAGTTTAATGTCTGGCAAAACTGCAAAACAACATAGTATTGAACCCCTTGCTAAAATTGTTTCATGGGCGGTATGTGGTGTTGATCCATCGATTATGGGAACAGGCCCAATACCAGCTTCACGTCTTGCACTTAAAAAAGCAGGCTGGGGTGAAGATGAATTAGATTTAATCGAAGCAAATGAGGCATTTGCAGCGCAAGCTATTGCGGTGAATAAAGAAATGGGCTGGACCATTGATAAAGTGAATGTAAACGGTGGAGCGATTGCAATCGGTCATCCAATCGGTGCATCGGGTGCTAGAATTTTAGTAACTTTAATTCATGAGATGATCAAAACTCATTCTAAAAGAGGACTTGCTACTCTTTGTATTGGCGGCGGAATGGGAATTGCGATGTGTATTGAACGTAATTTTATTGATCATAAATAATTCTTAATGGATTTTAAGAATATTAAAGTAAGAGCTGAGCAAGCCGTTGGCTTTGTTCAAATCGATAGAGTTGCCGATAAAAATTCGCTAAATATTGAAACTTCCAAGGAGATCCTGCAGGCTCTTACAAACTTTGATCAAGACAATGCTATTAAATGTATTGCAATTGAGGGTAATCAAAAATTATTTTCACCAGGGGCTGATATTAAAGAATTAGATTCTTTAACTAAAAATACAGCAGCAGAGAAAAAATTATTTGATGCCTTTGATGAAATTTACAATATTAAAAAACCCGTTATTGCATTGGTAGAGGGTTATGCATTGGGAGGGGGAATGGAACTTGCACTCATTTGCGATTTTATTATTGCATCAGAAAATGCAAAGTTTTCACAACCTGAAATTAATTTAGGCTTAATACCAGGCATTGGTGGCACACAAAGATTAAAACGATCTGCAGGTAAATATAATGCCAATTATCTATGTATGACCGCAGAAATGATCACTGCTCAACAAGCACAAAATATTGGCTTTGTTAGTGTTGTTTTAAAAGCAGATGAATTTAAAGCAGGTTCTCATAAAATATTAAAATCAATTTCAGAAAAACCCCTCTCAAGTTTAGTTGAGATTAAAAGATTAATAAATAAAGATGCTTCATTGAAAGATGAAAGACAAACTTTTTATAAATTACTTGATAGTGAAAATAAAAAAATAGGAATAAAAAGTTTCTTTGAAAAAATAAAACCTGAGTGGAAATAGTTTCTTGTTTAAAAGTTTTGAAAAAAAATTCCAAAAAGTAAATAAGGGTAGAATTTTTTATCGTATTGGTGGTTTTGGTCCGCCATTATTATTATTGCACGGCTATCCACAAAATCATTATATGTGGAATAAAATAGCAGATGAACTTGCAAAAGATTTTACAGTCATACTTCCAGATCTTAGAGGTTATGGACAAAGTTTTGTGATCAAAGGTGATGATAAACATATTAATTATTCAAAAAGAGAAATGGCAAAAGACATGGTGCAGTTAATGGATAAAATTGGTTATTCAAAATTTTTACTTGGAGGCCATGACCGAGGCGGACGTGTTGCTCATAGACTTGCAAGGGATTACCGAGATAAAGTTATAGCTTTAAGTGTGATGGATATTTGTCCAACCTTAGATATGTATAATGCAACGGATCAAGACTTTGCTACAAATTATTTTCATTGGTTCTTTTTAATTCAGCCAAAATTTATTCCAGAAAATTTTATCAGCAAAGATCCAAAAACCTGGCTTAATTATTGTCTTAAAAAATGGTCGGGTGGATTTAATTTTAAAGGCGTTGAAAAATATTATTTAAAATATTTTAAAGATTATAAAAGAATACATTCAAGTTGTGAGGATTATCGAGCAGGAGCAACTATCGATTTAGTTCACGATAAAAAAGATTTAAATAAAAAATTAAATATTCCCTTACAAGTATTATGGGGCAAAAATGGTAGAGTGGGTAAAAAATTTAAGCCCTTAAAAGTTTGGCAAAAATACACAACTAAAAAAGTTGAAGGAAAAGACTTTAATTGTAAGCATTTTATTGCAGAGGAAGCACCAAAACAGACCTTACAAGAGCTTGTTAAATTTTTATCAAAATATTCAAATTTTAATTACTAACGTAGGCAGATGCGCCTCTGTTATTTAAATTAATATCTAAATTTTTGTTAATTGGTGGAAAGGCTCTTTGCTGGCAGTCCATTCTAGGACAAGTCCTACAATTTACTCCAATTGCAATTGCAGCACTTTCATCTTTTATATTTAGAGTATCCGCATAAATAAAATCTTTTGCATATTTTGCCTGACAACCTAGGCCAATACTTAAAATGCTTCGATAGATTCCATGGCGACCTATACCTTTTTCAATAGTTCGGGCAATGCACACGTATTTTTCACCATCCGGCATTTTAGAAAGCGCACAGTGAATTTTTCCTGGCAACATAAATGCAGAGTGAATATTCCATCGCGGACAAGCTCCGCCATAACGAGGAATTTGAATACCGGATAACGATAATCGTTTTGAAATATTTCCGGCAATATCAGTTCTTAACATATGAAAAGGTATTCCTTTCATTTTAGGATCTTGCAAACAAGTTACGCGATGGGCAACTTGCTCAAAGGAAACTGAAAAAGTATGCTGCAATAATTCTAAATCGTAGCGATGTTTTCTGCATTCTTCATAAAATAATTTATAAGGCATTAAAATCGCAGCGGCGGTATAATTGATTAAAGAAATAGTTGTAAGTTTTTTTGCTGTATCAGATGGAAAGTTATAATCTTTAAGATAACCCTCAATTAATTCTAAAGCCTCGGTTTGAACAATTTGAGCAGCACAGTAAATTTTTTTAGTGTCTAAAGTTAAGTAATCAGAAAGATATAATGTTTTTTTTTCAGGAACGTATCGTTTTAAGAAAAATTCATCATTTTTTGGAACAACATCTACGACTTCAATTTTATGGTGTTTTTTTAAATATTCTACTAACAAAACATGACGTGTTCTTAAATTTCTATTTACCTGATTAAAAATTTTATTTGCATATTCCTCTAATTTTGGAAAATAATTTTGATACTCTTGCAAAAAGTCTGAAACGACTTCACCTGGAAATGTGGCTTTAGGATTGGCTACATTTTCACCAGAAATAACTTCAAGTTTATCATAAATTTCAGAATTTTTTTTACGATAAACATCGCCTAAACGAATAAGAGCTTTTGAGATTAATGGGTTAGTTTCTATTAAATCTTTAACTTCTAAATTAGTAATATCTAAATCTTCAAATAAATTATCACTTAATAATTCTTGTAAATCATGGACCAAATTTAAATTATCGTCCGTTGATAATTTTTTAAGATCAAGATTTAAAATTTCAGATGCTTTAATAAGTAAATCTGCACTTACTTTTCTTTTTCCAGACTCAATAAGATTTAAATAACTTGGTGAAATTTCAAGTTTTTTAGAAAGGTCACCTTGGCTAATATTTAGCTTTCTACGCGCTGTTTTGATCTTAAAACCGAGTTGTTTGCTCATAAAAATTTACAAAATTTTCAAATTGTAAATATAATTTTAAAATTTTTGTGACAAATTTACAAGCATTTTCAACATTAATGTTTGAAATTAAATCGAATGTAAATATTGTAAATTTATTAACCAGAGAGGATAATTATGACACATAGAGAAAAACACAATATCGAAAGCAACTGCGTTTCATATAACGATGATTGCTACAATGAAACTAATAGCTACGCAGACAATGTAAAAGCTATGAATAATCTTGAGAAAAAAATTTTTACAGACGCCGTATCCTCTGTCTATAAAACAGGCCAGTCTTTTATTAATTATTTAGAGGCAAAATTATCCATGGTTAAACAAAATAATAACGGTGGATCTAATAATGCCTAATACAACCGATACTCTAGTTAAAAATAGATTAGAAAGTTTAATTTCAAATTACTCCGAGGAGGATGTTGAAAAGCTTCGTGGAACTTTTAATGTTGAATACACAGTTTCAAAAAATTTATCTAAAAAACTTTGGAAATTATTAAATACAGAAAAGTATATTAATACTCTAGGAGGATTATCAGGTAACCATGCCGTTCAACATGCAAAGGCTGGTTTAAAAGCCATTTATTTATCAGGCTGGCAAGTTGCAGCGGATGCAAATTCAGCAGGCGAGATGTATCCTGATCAAAGTCTATATCCATATGATAGCGCACCAAAATTAGTTGAAAGTATGATCAACGCTTTAATGCGTGCAGATCAAATTCAATACATGGAAGTATTGGAAGGGAAGATGGATCCAAAAAATAGTGTTGATTATCATATGCCAATTATTGCAGATGGAGAAGCAGGCTTTGGTGGTCCATTAAATGTTTATGAACTTACTAAAAGATTTATAAAAGCAGGAGCCGCTGGAGTTCATTTTGAAGATCAATTAGCTGCAGAAAAAAAATGCGGACATATGGGAGGAAAAGTTTTAATCCCAACTCAAAATGCAATAAGAAATTTAAAAGCTGCACGACTTGCATCTAGAGTAATGAATGTTCCATTAGTAATTCTTGCAAGAACTGACGCTAATGCTGCAAAACTAATTACCAGTGATTGCGATGAGAATGATAAACCTTTTTTAACAGGCGAAAGATCCAGTGAGGGTTTTTATTATGTTAAGGATGGAATTGAGCAGGCTATTTCAAGGGGTCTTGCTTATGCACCTTATTGCGATTTAATTTGGTGCGAAACTGCAAAACCAGATTTAAACGAAGCAAAAATATTTGCAGATGCAATTCATAAAAAATATCCTGGTAAATTACTTGCTTATAATTGCTCACCTTCATTTAACTGGAAGAAATATTTAACAGAGAATGAAATGCAAACTTTCCAACAAAAATTAGGAGAGATGGGTTATAAATTCCAATTTATTACCCTTGCAGGTTTTCACGTGCAAAATTATTCAGTATTTAAATTTGCACAAAGTTACAAAAAAGATGGAATGGCAGCTTATTCCAAAATTCAGCAACAAGAATTTGAAGCTGAAAAAGAAGGTTATACTGCCGTTAAACATCAGCGAGAAGTTGGTACAACTTACTTTGATACCATCGCACAAATTATAAGTTCTGGAAAAACTTCAACCACTGCAATGAGTGGTTCAACAGAATCTGAACAATTTTAGTTAATTTACTGAGGGCCCGATTAATCGTCGGGCTCTTACCTTTTACAAGTATTTATTCCAAGTAACGAATAAAGAGTACAATTTCTAAGTATTCCGCTAACAATTAAACCAATTGCAAGCCAGCCCCAAGGACTAACCATTCCTAATGCCGTAAAAGTTACAATAACAACTCCAGAAGTAATTCTTATAATTCTATCTATATTTCCAACATTTACTTTCATGTTATCTCCTTTGTTATTTAAAGTTTCTTTTTTTCAAACCACTTAAACAAAAACAAAACTGCAAAAGTAAAAATAATTGCAATCATCCAGTGAGAAACGCCAAGGACATCAGCAACTCCAACTTTTCCCATATCCAACCAAGATAAAACTGTATTTTTTAAGAAAGGATAAATCTCAGCATAAATTCCAGCGCCAATAATCATTCCTAAAGCACCAAATATAGCATGCCATCTTCCTTCACCAATTGCTCCAACAGATGTTCCAGGACAAAATCCCATGATTGCCCAACCAATTCCAAATAAAGCTCCACCAATTAATACACCACCAAAGTTCATTGATTTATGAGCTAATGTAATAATTCCCATATCTTGAAGTAGTAAAATTCCACACATTCCAACAAGAATAGATGACAACATAAATTTTAAAATAGTCATGTCTTGAAGCAACATCGCGCCGATTTGTTTTTCATAACGTAATACTCGAGCACGCTGTAATATGAACCCAAACGCGATACCAGTTAAAAGTCCTAAAATTTGTTCAATAGTCATAATTATAATTTTTTGTAAATAAAGTTAGCAACCAATATTCCAAATCCAAAAAACATTGCCATTGCAAAAAACGAACTTAATGAAAGTTGCATCATTCCACTTAAACCATGTCCACTTGGACAGCCATCTGCAAGTCTTGCACCAATCATTGCAACAATTCCGCCAAGAATAGAAAAGATTGCTCTTTTAACAACAGAGCCACCAAATTTTTGTTTCCATACCGGAGGAACAGGTTCTAATTTAAAACTTTTATCTAATTTTGATGAAATGAATGCTCCAATTAACACACCAATGATTACAAAAAATTGCCAATCTAATTTAACTTTTTCTTTTGCATAATAAATATTTTCAGCCACATGCTCAGGATCAATAGTTTGAAATAAAAATCCAGCGGCTCTTACAAATGTTGTTGAAGCACCAAGGTATGTGCTTTTGCCTAAAAGAGTTGTTGTTAAATAAACAGATACGATTGCAAGTAAGCCAAGCCAAATTCCAGCCACATAAGGATTCCAACCTTTATTTTTTTCTTTAACTTCTGGAATTTTCATTTCCATTAAGATGCTCAAGCACTACTCTTTTTTTGTATCTTTTACCAAGAGCAAAATTAGCGCACATTTTTTCTGCATTTTAATAATTGTATTTATTAACTTTACTTTATCTTGTATTTAGAACAAAACAAGAACATATTTACTATGAAAATACCAGTAATATTGCAGAAAGTATCAGCGGGCTTTCCATCGCCAGCCACAGATTATGTTCAAGATGAAATAGATTTAAACAGTGAGTTAATAAAAAATCCTCCAGCAACTTTTTTAATTCGCGTACAAGGTAACTCCATGACTGAACATAAAATCACCAGTGGAGATTTATTGGTAGTAGATCGAAGTTTAAATTTAAAAAACGATTGTATTGCAATTATAAATTTTAATAACGAATTAGTAGTTAAAAATATTATCAAAGAGAATAATAATTTTTACATCAAAAACAAAGCAGAGAAGATTTTAATTAGTGAGAATTCAGATGTGAATGTTTGGGGAATTGTAACGTATATTATTCATGCAGCCCATTAATAATAGAATTATCGCCTTAGTCGATTGTAATTCTTTTTATGTTTCTTGTGAGAGATTGTTTCGACCAGATTTGAGAAGAAAGCCTGTGGTGGTGTTATCTAATAATGATGGCTGTATTATTTCAAGATCGACGGAAGCAAAACAGGCGGGAATTAAAATGGGTGAGCCTTATTTTAAAGCAAAGCCACTTATTGATAAACATAAAGTTTCAGTCTTTTCATCAAACTATGAATTGTATGGAGATATGTCACGACGGGTGATGAAGATATTAAAAAATTTTTCACCTGATATTGAATTTTACTCCATTGATGAAGCATTCTTAGATTTAACTAATATTAAAATGGATAATGTTAAAGAATATATTTTAAACATTAGAAAAGTAGTTTTGCAGTGGACTGGAATTCCAGTTTCAATAGGAACTGCAAATACCAAAACCCTTGCAAAAATTGCAAATCACGTAGCAAAGAAAAATAAATTAGGCGTTGAGGAATTTATTAGTAAAGACAAAAATGAAGTAGATGAAATTTTAAAAACATTTCCTGTACAAGAAGTGTGGGGGATTGGTAGACAACTTTCTAAATTTTTTAATAACAATAATTTCCATAATGCCCATCAGTTAAAATATGCAGATAATTATTGGGTGAGAAAAAATAGTAGTGTGGTGGTATTAAAAACCATTCATGAACTGAATGGTACATGTTGTTTTCCATTAAATTTTCAATATGTAGCAAGGAAAAATTGTTGCGTATCTAGATCTTTTGGTAAAACCATTACTGAACTAAATGATTTAAAAGAAGCGGTAGTGATGCATTGCATGACAGCGGCTGAGCGAATTAGATCGGAAGGTTTAATTGTAAAGTCTGTTTATGTGTTTATTAAAACCAGTCGATTTAAAAAAGATTATGTATCGCGCGTTCAAAAAATAGATTTACCCATTGCAACGAATAACACTTTAGAACTGACTAATGTGTGCGCAAAGGCTTTGGAAAATATTTATATTAAAGGTTATTTTTACAGTAAAGCCGGTGTTATTTTTGCAGATTTAAAGCCTAAAGATCACTATGAAAAAAATTTATTTTCTGATCAGAATTTAAATTTAGATCACCTAATGAAAGTTATTGATCAAACAAATAGTAAGTTTGGCAGAGGTGCGGTTACCGTTGCAGCCGCACGATTAAATAATAACTCAAAAATGAATAGACGTTATTCATCTAAAATCGACACCTCCTTTATAAAACTTGCCCCAACGGTTAGAGCACATTAATTATTGTTCCTATGATCCATAAAGCAAAAGCTTTTGTCATTTTAGGCAATCAACTTTTCTCACCCATCCATTTAAAAAGTTTTAAAGATCATCATTTCATGATGGCAGAAGATTATCAGTTATGTACTTACGTCAAACATCACCGTCAAAAGATATTACTTTTTTTATCAGCCATGCGTTCATATGCAGATGAATTAAAAAAGGCAGATTTTTCACTTACCTATTATGATTGCAAACACGAATTATTTAAAAAAAGTTATGAAGATAAAATTTTATTCTTTATAAATAAAATTAAAACTAAACATGTAGATTTATTTGAAGTCGAAGATAAGTTTTTTGAAAAACAATTAATTAATTTTTTTAACAAAAATAAAATTCAATTTAATTTTATAAAATCACCCATGTTTTTATCTAGCCGTGGTGATTTTAAAGAATATTTACAAACGAATAAAAAGCCATTCATGGCTAATTTTTATAAAATTCAAAGAATTAAATTTAATATTTTAATGAAGAGTAAAAACGAGCCGCTAGGAGGCAAATGGAGTTTTGATGAGGATAATAGAAATAAACTAGATCCCAAAGTTAATATTCCAAAACACATCACCTTTAAGCAAACAAATCATACTGAGAATGTAAAAAAGTTTTTAGAGAAAAATTTTCTAGATCATCCAGGTGAAATTGAAAGTTTTAATTTTCCAACTACCCGCAAAGATACCTTAACTTTATATTTTGACTTTTTAAAAAATAAATTAAATTTATTTGGAGATTTTGAAGATGCCATTTCACACAAATCCCATATTCTATTTCACAGTATGTTAAGTCCGTTAATTAATTTAGGACTTTTGACGCCACAACAAATCGTGAGTGAAACCTTAGCCTATGCAAAAACGAATAAAGTAAAACTAAATTGTCTTGAGGGGTACTTGAGGCAGATTATTGGCTGGCGTGAATTTATGCGAGGCATTTATCAAAATTATGAAAGCAAATTGGAAAATACTAATTTTTTTAAATCCAATAAGAAATTAACTAAAAGTTGGTATGATGGAACCACAGGAATTGACCCCTTGGATCACACCATTAAAAACTGCATCAAATATGGCTGGTCACATCACATCGAGAGATTGATGGTGGTTGCAAACATTATGAATCTTTCAGGAATCGATCCTAAATCGGTTTATCGATGGTTTATGGAAATGTACGTAGACTCTTCAGACTGGGTCATGGCGCCTAACGTTTATGGAATGGGTTTATTTAGTGATGGGGGAATTTTTGCAACTAAACCCTACATTTGTGCCTCAAGTTATCTACTTAAGATGAGTGATTTTAAACGAGGTGAATGGTGCGATACTTTAGATGGATTGTACTGGAAGTTTATTGAAAGGCACAAGGTATTTTTTGGAAAAAATTATAGATTATCCATGATGGTTAAAATTTTAGAAAAGATGGATAAAGAAAAGAAGAAAAGAATTTATTCTGCAGCTGAAGATTTTATTAAAAGAAATACTAATTAATAATTACTCGTGTTCTCCGCCCGGATCATCCTTTGGTAATTTCGTTTGTTTGCCATTAATCCAAAGATTTTGTCTTGATCGAGTAGGGGTGTGGTAATTAGGATCTGTTCTAAATCTTCTAATATCTTGAAATTGTTTAAATGTGTAATAAGCAACGAAAATCAAAAGTAAATGGCCTAAAAACATACCAAGCCAACCATAAACAAACATGGGAACGGTGAAAACCCACACACTAAAAGCAGTGGACCAAAGGGCACTTAAAACAATTAAAATTTGCAGTCTTACGGTTTTAGGTAAAGCTCGCAAATCATTTTTTGTATCATCAAACAAAACCGTCGCACTATCGCTCATCCATTTAGTAAAATCTTTAAACATAATGAAATTGCATATACACTGATTTAATGAGTGGCAAAATAGTAATTATTGGCGCAACTGGTTATACAGGATCAGCTCTTGCAAGATCTTATGCTAATGACAATATCCAATGCCACTTAATTGCAAGAAATGAAGCAGAGTTAACTAAATTATCAGCAGAAACTAATTTTAAATACTCGGTTTGTTCAGATGTAACAAATCTGCAAAGTGTTGAGGAAAGTTTAAAAGATATTGAAAATGAAAAAATTTCAGGACTTGCTTATTGTGTAGGCTCTATTGTTTTGAAATCATTTCAAACTACAAAAGAAGAGGATTTCATTAACACTTTTAACTTAAATGTAAGTGGAGCCATTCATTTTATAAGAAAATTACAAAAGCAACTTACTGAAAGTAATGGATCAATTGTTTTATTTTCAACGGTTGCAGTGGATCGAGGCTTTAATATGCACTCAGTAATCTCAACTGCAAAAGGGGCCATTCAAGGATTAACCACTTCTTTAGCTGCAGAATTTGCACCAAAAATTAGAATAAACTGTATTGCGCCAAGTATTACCCAATCCAAAATGGCAAAACCTATTTTAGATAACGCAAGAATTGCAGAACAAATACCTCTTAAACATGCAATGAAAAGAGTTGGAAAGCCTGAAGATTTAGCTGAAACTGCAAAGTTTTTATTATCATCTAATAGTAGCTGGATCACCGGCCAAATCATCCATGTGGATGGAGGAAAAAATAATTTAGAAACATAATGAAAGTTTTACTAAAAATAATTTTTATTTTTCTTTTATTTCCAATTAAAACCTATGCCTTTGAAAATCCTAAGGTAAAAATAAATAATTTTTTCATCCAAAAATATGAAGTAACAATTGCTGAATTTTCAAATTTTGCAAACAAAACTAATTTTAAAACAGAGGCTGAAAAACAAGGATTTGGCTATGAATATGGTGTTGGCTGGGAGAAAAGAAAGAATTGGAATTACAAAACTCCTTACGGCAAAAATCCTGATAGCTTAACCGAACCTGCGGTACACGTTAGTTATTTTGAAGCTGAACAATATTGTAAATTTATTAATGGCAGATTGCCAACCTTTGCAGAATGGTCAACTGCAGCCTACACACAAGTTTTAGATTCAAAAGTATTTGAGAAAAATAAAACGTATTCTTATCCAAGTGGAGATAAAGCTGAGAAAATGAACTCCACCGATCTTCTCTCTTATAAAAAACATTATGACGTTTTAAAATTGCCAGAGGGAATCAATGGTTTAGTTGCAATGGGTGGAAATGTTTGGGAATGGACCAAAGATAGAAAAGATAACTCTGCATTAACTGCAGGTTCTTCATGGTGGTACAGTTCAAGTAATACAACTAAGAATGGAGCTCAATTTAAACCAGCAGATTTTTATGCGATTTATGTTGGTTTTCGATGCGCGTTTGAAAAATAGCCACAATTACATTATATAGCCACTCAAATTGACAGAATTTTTTTCAGAAGAAATTAGGATTACCATCCAAATCATTTTAATTGATCTCGTGTTATCAGCGGATAACGCAGTGATTATTGGGATGGCTGCGTCTCAATTTGATCCAGAAATTAGAAAAAAAGTTTTAATCATTGGAACAGCTCTAGCTGTTGTCTTTAGAATTCTTTTTTCTGCAATGACCGCCTACCTCATGCAGTTTCAAGGTATTCGAACAATTGGAGGAATTTTATTATTTTGGGTGGCGTACAAATTGTATGTGGACATTTTAAAAGAGAAAAAAGACCAAAGTGCTGAATTAAATAAATACCAAGTTAAAGAAGAAGAGAGAAAAAATTACCGTAAAGCTATTACCACCGTTGTAATTGCAGATATCACTTTAAGTTTTGACAATGTAATTGCCGTTGCAGGCGCTGCAGGAACTAACTATGGCTTATTAATATTTGGTCTAGCCCTTGCAATTATTTTAATGGTTACCCTTGCCAATGCCATTTCAGTTTATATAAAAAAACATAAGTGGATTGGCTGGTTAGGTTTGCTTTCTATCCTTTGGGTTGCTGCAGACTTAATTTGGGACGATATTAAGTTGTTGTTATAGCAATAACTCCATGGAATTTTTCGCTGATGATTTAAGGCTGACCATAAAGATCATATTAATTGATATGATTTTATCTGCGGACAATGCCATCGTCATTGGTCTAGTTGCCTCTCAATTTGATCCTAAAATTCGGCAAAAAGTTTTAATCATTGGCACAACCCTTGCAGTATTATTTAGAATATTATTTGCAGTTTTTGTTGCCTATTTTCTCCAATACAAAGGGGTACGAACCTTTGGTGGAATTTTATTATTTTATATCGCTTACAAACTATACGGTGATATTTTAAAAGATAATCCAATTGAACAAGTAAAAATAAAAAAATCTCAGCTGATTAAAGAAACCGATAAAAAAAATTATTGGAGCGCAATTTTAACAATTATTGTTGCAGATTTAACCATTAGTTTTGATAACGTGATTGCGGTAGCAGGTGCTGCAAAATCTAATTATACATTACTTATTTTTGGTCTAACACTTTCAATCATTATGATGATCACCCTTGCCAATGCCATTTCAACTTATTTAAAAGAACATAAATGGGTGGGTTGGCTTGGAATTTTATCTATTCTTTGGGTGGCTGTTGATTTAATTAGAGATGACTTTAAATTATTTTTTTAAATGGATAGGGAGAATATTTTTCTCTTTATTAATTTTAATCACAACCTCTATGGCAAATGAAGAACCTGATTATATTGTCCTTAAAAAAGAAAGTGACATTGAGATTAGACAATATAAAAATTTCTTAACTGCATCCATCGAAATGGAAGGAGATAGAAAAGAAGCAATCGGAAAAGGATTTAGATCTTTATTTAAATATATTAGTGGTGAAAATAAAAATAAAGAAAGTATTTCTATGACAATACCAGTGATGCAGAAAAGTACAGGGAATAATAAATGGAGCATTTCTTTTGTGGTTCCTAAAAAATTTGATCTTAAAAATGTTCCTCAACCTGACAATGCAAATATTCAAATAAAAAATAATTTAAATTTAAAAGTTATTGCAATTACTTTTTCAGGTTTATTTAGCGATGGTAATATTCAAGAAAATGAAACAAAACTTAGAAATTATATAAAAGAAAAAGGAATTAAAATTGAAGAGCCTGCAATTTATGCAGGTTATAATGCACCTTGGACACCTTGGTTTTTAAAAAGAAACGAAGTGATGTTTAAGTTAGCAGGTTAGGGGATTTTTTTTAAAAAGATCACAGTATAATACTCGTAAAAAAAAATAATTAAAGCATCATAAAATACTGTTTTTACTTTTATATTTTTTTTAAAGTTACTATCTCAATTTCAAGCTATTAAAATCAACGGCTTATCAAATCAGTCAAAATAAGCTTTGCCACAATTGATGCTAAATTTATGATTTTAAATATTTATTTCTTATCCTTGAATGTGGGCAGACAAATTTGCTTTTTTAAATATAAGGATCATATTTATCTACAAGGAGGCAAATGAACATACACCTACCTTTTACATGAATTGACGGTAACGTTATTTCATAGAGTAAGCTTAAGAACCTTTGCTTAATCAAAAAAAGGTTCAAAAAATCAAATAAATTTTCCGGTTTTTATAACCTGATAAAAGGGACCAAAGGTCCCTTTTTGCCCTATTTTTAAAGGATATTGACAAGGATACAAAAATATTGCATTATAAGCATAACTGATATGCAAGATTCGCAAGTCAGTAAGTTAAACACAAAACAAAGGAGTTAAAATGCTAGAAGGATCAAAAGGTTTGATAGCTAAGAATTTTGAAAATAAACAAAAAGAAAAAAATATTGATAATTTAAATCGTAACATGAAGTCCGTTGATACTTATGGAAATGGTACAACAGGTTACAAAATTAAAAACGGCGTGAATGCCGGTAAAGTAGTTGGTCATATCACAAGACCAAAGTCAGAAATTTAAAGTTTTATTAACTTGGCGAAAGCCAAGTTAATGAAAATCCTATAGCCAAGCATCTCCTATAATTCCCTTTATATTAGACTAAGCTATAGGCATGTCTAAAGCGTAGATAATTTTAATATTTTTTCTTAAAAAAATACACAAACACTAAAGCAGCAAATAACTGCGCTATTACAAAGCCAATTACATCCGTTGAATAAATTCCAACAAAAGTATCGGTAAAACTTCTAGCAACTGTTAACACTGGATTTACAAAAAAAGTAGATGAAGTAAATAAATAACCTGTTGCAACTAAAAGCGCGACCATTAGCGGTATGAGATTTTTATTAGTGTTTGAGAAATGTTTAATGACAAAAAGTAATATGATCGTTGAGATAAATTCACTGATCCAAAAGGTGTAACCTGATCTGATCTTTGTTGAAAATTGAATGATAGGTAAATAAAAAATTAAATGGGCAATGATAATTCCAAGTAAGGCGCCCATCAGTTGACTGAGAAAATATTTAATTAATATTTCATTGCTAACCTCGCCATCGGCCCAAAACATCAACGTTACAAGCGGGTTAAAATGAGCACCTGAAATATTTATAAAAATAGTAATAAGAATAAAAAGAGCAATTCCGGTTGCAATGGAATTAATTAATAAAGCAATTCCAGAGTTACCCCTTGATAAGTCGTAACCCATAATTCCAGAACCCGTAATGACCATGATAAGTAGGGCGGTGCCTATAAATTCAGCAAAATATTTATTATTAATCATTGTGGTAAATTTCTCTAAGTTTAAATTTTAAATTAACCGTATCCATAGTTGCAATAGGTAATCTTACAAGCCTTTCTATCTTGGGTTTTAAATTTTTAACTAACTCATCAAATGCCTTCCGTTTTTCAACTTGATCTCCACCCCCAGCCGATGGATCTTTAAATCCCCAATGAACTTGTAAAGGATGGCCTGGCCAAATAGGGCAGACTTCCTTTGCAGCACTATCACAAACAGTAATAATAACATGCATTTTTGGCGAGTTTGGTTTTGAAAATTCGTCCCAACTTTTAGAATATAGTTTTTTATTATCATAGCGCATCTCAGCTGCAATCTCTTTTGCAATAGGGTTAATTTCGGTTTTAGGAGATGAGCCTGCACTAAATCCTGTAAACTTACCTCGCCCTAACGTGTTTAATAAAATTTCAGCAATAATAGATCGGGCAGAATTGTGCGTGCAGAGAAATAAAACATTGATCATAATTAATTTTATCTCAGATTTATTAAACTTCTATGACAATAAAAATAAAGAATAATACTTGCAGTATATTTATTTGTTATGTTATAACATAACATATGAAGCATAATGATGATTTAGTACTTGATATTATTAAGAATAATACAAAATCCCTCACCGCTTATGAGATCTTAAGTAAAGTTCAAAAAATGAAAAAGATCCAACCTATGTCTGTTTATCGCTCTCTTAAAAATTTACAAAACCAAGGAAAAATTCACAAATCTAATCAAAACAAAAGCTTTTTATTGTGCAAAGAGGGTGAGCATGATCATAAGCACAATCCTGTTTTAGTGATTTGCAAGGACTGTGGAAAAACAGAAGAATTAGAAGTGAACTCTTTTAGTAAATTATTATCTAATCTTAAAACAAAAGCTAATTTTCAATTTCAAAATTTTCAAATGGAAGTTTCATCAACTTGCAAAGGATGTAATTAATGGAGCATTTATTAGAAAGTATTCCTTTTTTTCAAGATAAAGTTTTATTTAGAGGTTATATTTTTGGTGTCATTCACGCAGGTCTTATTATTATTGGATATTATACAGGATGGAGCATTAACAGATTATTAAAAATTGTTTCAAACGGATATATCGCAGGTATTGTTGGTGCAATATTTGCACATGTTATTGCAGATCTAATTGCATCCCTTTTTGATCCAGATATTCGTCCAGCAACGCTTGGAATATTTTTAGGAGGTTTAACGCCTTTACTATTAATTCCAGTTCTTGAAAAATATGTTGTGAAATCTAAACATCATATTGTGGTTGGTGATCATGATGATATTAAAAAAGATCTTAAAGATCACAATCACTAATTTTATAATTTAAAAATTTCTAACTAAGTATCTGACCTCTGGAATTCGAGTATGGGTATTTTTACTTCCTAAAACAACCACAACCCTTTTGCCTTTATTTGTCTCTGTAAGTAAAGCAATGCAGCCACCAGCGGCGCGAATGTAACCCGTCTTGCTTACAATAAATTTTCCATTTTTAACTAATGGATTGGTATTTTTTACAGAATAGTAACCTTCTTCTAATTTTATACGCATTGAGGGGGTTTGTGAGGATTTGACAATAACTGGGTAATTTTGAGCAGCAAGAACTAACTTAACTAAACTACTTGAGGTTGAAACATTGTCATCATTTAAACCTGAGGCATCTACAAAAGACGTATCTTTCATGCCAAGTCTTCTTGCCTTAATATTCATAGCTTCCACACAAGCCTCATATCCGCCTGGATAAGTTTCGCACAATAAATCCGAGGATTGATTGCTAGAGCGAATGAGTGCAAGGCGTAGGTGTTGTCTTCTTGAAATACCATTTATCTTTTCATCTAAGTCTTGATTAGCATCAAGCACCACCATGGCAGTCATTAATTTTGTAATACTTGCAATACTTCGCAGATCATTAGCATTTGAACTTTTAATAATTCTGCCATTATCATCTGCAACCACCCAGCTCTTTGCGCTCACCGCAGGTTTTCTTTTTTGATGATTGGATGGTTTTTTAGCCTCAGCAGCTAAGGATAAAAACAATACAACTATAAAGAAGATGATAAAACTTTTCTTCATCATTGAGGTTCTTACATTAATTTGCCCTTAAAGAAACCCTTGCTAACAAAACTCGCTCAAAAGCTTACTTTTTAAAGAGATATTTCTACAAGACTAAGATAATTTATTAAAAAATTAATAATAAATTAATTTTATCGATTAAAAAAATATGGATCAAAGTGTAAATTTAATTGCACTTCTTGCAACTGGATTTGGACTGGCCTTATTTTTTGGTTACCTTGCTAATTATTTTAAAATTCCAACTTTAGTTGGTTATTTATTTGCAGGATTTTTCATAGGCCCCTTCGCTCCAGGATATGTTGGTGATCAACAACTTGCAAATCAACTCGCTGAAATTGGCGTCGTCTTGCTAATGTTTGGAGTGGGTTTGCACTTTAGTTTAAATGATTTAGATCGATTAAAAAAAACTGCAATTCCAACAGCTATCTTAAATATTTTTATCATCACCCTCATTAGCGCCATTATCAGTGTACATTACTGGGGATACTCTGTGATGGGAGGGGTAATTTTAGGACTTTGTTTATCAGTCTCCTCAACGGTAGTGCTTGTTCGTGCTTTAGAAAAAAGAGATTTAGTGACAACAGATATTGGTAAATTTTCAATTGGCCGCTTAGTGGTTGAAGATATTATTATGATCTTAGTACTAGTCTTTTTACCAGTTATTTTTCAAGTTTTTATAAAACCAAGGCCTGAAATCATGGAGCAGACATTCACCGAAGATTTAATGCCAGCATTATTAGCGCTGCTTAAAATTATTATATTTATTTTTTTAATGTTATTTTTAGGAAGAAAAATTTTACCTAAAATTTTAAAAGCCATTGTTAGAACAGAATCGCGAGAATTATTCACCCTTGCTATTGTCAGCGCAGCGGTGAGTATTTCTTTTTTTTCAGCAAAATTTTTTGAAGTATCCATGGCCTTAGGTGCTTTTTTTGCAGGTACTATTTTTAAAGAAACAGAGTATTCAAAGCGTGCAGAATTAGACTCTTTGCCACTTCGTGATTTATTTTCAGTTTTATTTTTTGTCAGTATTGGAATGTTGTTTAATCCCTTAATTATCATTCTTTATCCTTATAAAGTTTTGATCATTGCAATCATTATTGTGGTTGTAAAATTATTTGCAACCACCGTTCTTTGTGTTCTCTTTAAATATCCATTTAAAACTGCTTTAGTAATTGGCTGTGGTCTTGCACAGATTGGAGAGTTTTCTTTTATTTTGGCAAGTATGGGATTGCAATTTAAATTAATTTCAAAAAATGCTTATAATTTAATTTTAGTTGGTGCTTTTATTAGTATCGCACTTAACCCAACGCTCTTTAAATTAAGCAGACCTTTTTTAGAATGGTATGAGAAAAAAAGACGATATTTTTATTAAATATTTTTAAATTCCTGCCTGAATTAAGTCTTTATTTATAGATAATTAATTTTAAAAATGACCATTTTTAAATCAGAAATTAATTGTCCAATTTGTTTAACTTTTGAAAGAAAAGTTATTTCAAAAATAAGTAGAGATTTTAATAAATTAACTACTGTAATTTGTACGGGATGTGGTTTAATTCATTCCTATCCAATTCCTAATCAATTGGAATTAAATAAGTTCTACGAGCATGAATATCGAAAGAATTATAAATCAACAACTAGACCTAAATTAAAGCACACTTTTCGTTATGGTCCACATGCTATTAGTCGCGTAAAATATATTAAGAAATATTTAAAGCCTCATCAAAAGACTTTATTAGATATTGGCTCTGGTAGTGGAGAGTTTCTTTATATGGCAATTAAATCAGGTTTCGATGCAAAAGGAATTGAGCCTAATAATGGCTATGCGGATTATTCAAAAAAGTATTTAGATTTGCCAGTTATTAATAAAACTTATCATCATGCAGAAATAAAAGAGAAATCCTTTGATGTGGTAAATTTACAAGATGTTCTTGAACACTTGCCCGATCCTTTATTCTGTTTAAGTTTTATAAATAAAATTTTAAAAGAAGAGGGAATACTTTCTATTTCAGTTCCTAATATTGAGTTTTTTGGACATTCTCCTTTTACCCAATTTCATTATGCGCATATCTATAATTTTAACTCTGCAACATTAAGAGCCATATTATTCAAGTCTGGTTTTGAAATTTTAGATTTAAATGAGGGAGTCACCACTTTTGTTGCAAAAAAAGTAAGGCAACCAAATGCAAAGATGAAGTTAACGATGGTTGAGAATTATCAAAGACTTATTGATAAATTTAACAATCAAAGTTTAACAAATCACTACACAACTTCCCGTCCTTATAAAAGATTTTTTAAGAAATGTTATCAATATACTCGCGAATTTTTTTTAATTTTATTTATTCGCTCACCTAAAAAAATTTTAGATAATTTTTATAAGAAATTATCTGTGACTTTAGCTCTATTAGAGTTTCACTTAGAATTAATAATTTTGGATTATTGAGAGTAGATTTAAATTCCAAAGCGGACGATAATTGATGTCCGCTTTGAAATATGAAAAAGGGATTAAACTTTAGATCCGATAAGTTTTAAAGCATCTTTTAACGCTTTTTCGGACTTATCATGAGTTCCGGCTTTATGTAATTTTTCGCCTTCAGCTCTTAAAGCTTTAGCTTTTGTAACATCTGCTGCAGAAGCTTTTGTAGTTTTTACATCAGTATCAAACTGCGCCCATAATTTTGGACACATTTTTGCAAATGCTGTTGAAGATATTAAAAACATTCCAACAATCATTACCATTAGTTTTTTCATGTGTTTTTTATTTGTTAATTTTCGAGAAATTGCGCCTTTTTATTAAAAAAATCAATAAATTTTAGAAAAAGATTAAAGTGGTAAAAAACCAGTCAATAAATCGCATCAAATAACTGCCAATAATCGTAAGGGCAATGATGGCTATAACAAATAGCACTATAAATCTAACCGTTAAAAATACATTACGTTTAGGTGTGAGTTTTTTGCTCTGGCGTTTTGCCATGGACGATATTTAAGTTGTTAAGTTTTAGTTAACTTTAACTGTAACGGTTCTTCTGTTTTGTGACCAAGCCAGTGGATTGGATGCTGGGTTTGCAGGTCTTTCTTTTCCGTAGCTGAGAACTTTTATTCTTTGTGAGGCAATTCCATTCACCATTAAAAAATCTCTTACAGCATTTGCTCTTTTTTCACCAAGCGCTAAGTTATATTCTCTAGTTCCTCTTTCATCAGCATGACCTTCTAATACAATATTGAAACTAGGGTTTGCCTTTAAGTAAGTCACTTGTTTAAGCAAAGTTTCTGATCCTCGTGTGGTAATATCAGACTTATTTGTTGCAAAGAAAATTCGATCTGGAATACCATCTGCTAAAAATTTAATTCTGTCTTTTCCAGTATAAACATCATTTTCGATTTCACTTATTGGACTTGCAGGTTTTTGCACTTGATTTTGCGTTGCACAACTTGCAGTAAAAAATAAGAGTGCAAGTATTGAAATAATTTTTATATTTTTGATCATTATAAAACCTTCTCAATGAAATTTGTTCAAAATATGTCTATTGCAACCTCTGATTTTATATTTCAACCAGAAAGTTAAATTTTTCATAACCTAATTATATGTTAAAAAATTTTTTGGAATGTCGTTAATTTTTTTTCCAATAATTGCATAATAATAGATAGGAGCCCCTTCAATTGAAAGGCGGTGCTGATATCTTTCTAAGTTATAAATATCTAAAAACTCCGAGAATATAATTTCTTGAATAGTTTTTGAAAAACCTGAATTATCTTTTTTATCTAAAAAAGTTTCTTTAATATTAAATCCAACCCAACCCTGAGACTCAATAATATTAAAGGCATTAACAAACGCATTTGGAGGAATATCTCCAAAACCAAGCGCAGCAACACTAATTAAGCAATTGCATCTCCATTCTGCAATATTTTCCGCAGTTTTTTTATCTAAATTTTGAAAATCACAAACGTAATAATTATCGTAAGTTCCAGGTCGATCTCTTAAAGTAGCTTCTTTTGCTTCAGGCAGAATATCCACTCCAATAAGTCTTGAAATTCCATATTTTTTTAACTCAAAGCCAACCACACCGTTACCCGCTCCCAAGTCTAAGATTCTTAATTCAGATAAATTTTTATCTGATTGGCTTAGAGCGTTTTTTAAAAGGGAGGATATTTTTACAGGAGAAGCACATTTAAGACGGTCATAAAATAATTGTTCATATAAGCCCTCTATTTTATAAATTTCATTATAATCATGAAATCTTAATTTTTTCTTTTCATTGTTTTCATCATCCCAATAAAAAAAATAAGCTTCATCTTGATTTAGATGATCTGCGTGTTCTTTTGGAAAACTAATATGATATTTTTTTTTCATTAGTTTAATAGAACATAAAATTTTTAAACTGTAAAAAATTTTTTTTTAATTAAAAAAATGAGACTTGTTTTAAATACGTCTATTTCAACCTCTGATTTTATATTTCAACCAGAAAGTTAGACATTTATTGCTAAAAAAAATTTACAATAAGACATTTGATATGACCGAAAAACAAATTGTAATTTTAATATTTAGTGCTTTAATGATTTTGATAATTTTTTCTTAAAATTAAATTTATGTTTTTAAAAAAAATATTTTTTATTTTTATTTTAACTTTTTTTATTAGCTCTTGTGCAGCAGTATCTGAAAAAGCTGCAAAAAAGGCTGATAAAGAAAATGCTTATCTTTCAACTTTTTTAAGCAAACCTTCATTCAATTTAAGTCAAACCTTTGGAAAACCGACTCAAATTTTAACTGAAAATAACCAAACCGTGCATGTGTATGAAATTAAGGGCAAAGTATTTGATTGTCAGAGAAAATTTACAATCGACAATAAAAATATCGTAACTGGTTTTGTCTCCACGTGTTGGGATTGATTTTATAAGTATTTGTAAGTCTTAATTTGATTTTCGTATAAGATCATTTTATGAAAAGAATTGGTATTTTAACCTCAGGCGGCGATTGTGCAGGTTTAAATGCTGCCATGCGCTCCATCTTTTACCGGGCAAAAAAATACAACATGGAAGTGTTGGGTATTAAAGATGGCACACTAGGTCTTATTCAAAGACCTGTTAATTTTGTAGAACTCAATTATCAAATGGTAAGTGGCGCCTTATTTAGAGAAGGAGGAACTTTTCTTGGCACCACTAACAAAGGCGATCCTTTTCATTTTAAGGGCGAAGATGGAAAATACTCAAATTTATCAAAACAAGTAATTGAAGGTTATCACTTGTTAAAACTTGATGGTCTCATCGTAATTGGGGGTGATGGTAGTATGAAAATTTTTAAACAATTAGCAGATCAGGGAAAATTAAATATGGTCTTCATTCCAAAGACCATTGATAATGATGTGGGTGCAACAGAAAACTCCATTGGTTTTAATACAGCTGTTGCCGTTGCAACGGAAGCGTTAGATAATTTACAAGCAACTGCAGCAAGTCACAGGCGAGCGATGATTTTACAAGTGATGGGCAGAGATGCGGGCCATATTGCACTTAATACTGGAATTGCAGGAGGAGCGGATGTGATTTTAATTCCTGAACTTCCTTACACCATTGATGGAATAATAAAGAAATTAAATGAAATGAAGAAACATAATATTCATCACTCTCTTATTGTTGTGGCTGAAGCTGTAAAAACAGAACAGGGTGAAACATATATGGTCAAATACGCAGATGGAGAAAAGCGACTTGGTGGAATTGGCGATTATTTAGCTGAGCAAATTATGAAAAAATCTGACATTGAATGTAGAGTAACCACATTAGGCCATGCACAACGAGGAGCACGACCTACTGCAAATGATAGAATTTTAGCAAGTGCTTTTGGTGTTCATGCCGTTGATTTACTAGCAAGAGGCAAATTTAATCGAATGGTTGCTTGGCAGAATAGACATGTGGTGGATGTTGCAATTGATGATGCAGTGAACACTTATAAAGTCGTTGATCAAAATGAAGGGTTAGTGGATACCGCTTTTGCTCTTGGGATTTATATAGGAACGACCTAGTAAAGTTATTTTTTTTGCTTCTTTTTCAACAAATCTTGCATTTGTTTTATTTCAGCTTTTTGATCTTTTATAATTTTTTGTGCAAGAGCTTTTAGCTCAGGATCTTTAGTTTTTTTAATTAATTCCTCAGACATATCAATGGCCCCTTGATGATGAGGGATCATGCCTTTTAAAAAATCGACATCAATATTTCCTGACGATTTCATCATCATATCCTTATGCATTTTATCCATAGATTTTTTAAATGGAACATCACCATGATTTTGATGACCTCCTTGATGCATGGAAGATAAAGCAAATACGGTTGAAAGAAGAATGATTGAAAGTGTTAGTAATATTTTTTTCATAAATTAATTATAAATGACTATTTAAAAAATTTAAAGAACAATGAAACAATTATTGAAATTACGATACAAGTGACAATTGGAAAGTAAAAAGAATATTTCTCACCCTTTACGCTAATATCACCTGGCAATCTGCCAAAAGGAAGTTCTTTTGCAAGTGGCCAAAATAAACCAATAAGTAATATTAAGATGCCAATGATGATAAGTGCTTTTTGCATTAGTTCTTACCTAATTGATATAATCTGATCATATTAGTCATTTTAGATTTTCCAAAGGGAAGACCCGCGGTGATAATTGCATAACCACCAACTTTAGTTAATTTTCTAGATTTAGTAATTTCCTTTGAAATTTTCATCATCTGTCTCCAGTTTTTAGCATCAATATTAGTAATGGAAGTAATACCCCACAGTAATGATAATTGTCTTGAGATATTAATATTTGGCGAAATAGTTATAATTTTTGCAGAAGGCCTTATTGCTGAAACTAATCGTGCCGTATTTCCTGTGACTGAAAATGCAATGATGGCTTCAACTTTAATATTGTAAGCAATATCTTTTATAGCAAGGGCAATGGCTCTGACAGGTTCATTGTTAATTTTAGTTTTGCTTTTAAATAAACTTATATTTTCTTTTTTGTATTTTTCAGTTGAAACAATGGTTTTTTTCATGGCTTGCACAGCTTGGAGAGGATATTTTCCAACCGCAGTTTCAGCAGATAACATCACCACATCTGCCCCTTGAAAGATAGCGGTGCCCACATCATTAATTTCAGCGCGCGTTGGCTTATTATCTAAAATCATACTTTCTAACATCTGTGTTGCGATGATCACAGGTTTACCAAGTTCAGAACATTTTTTAACAATATCCAATTGAACGTGTGGCACTTCATTCGCGCCAATTTCAACGGCAAGATCTCCTCTAGCTACCATGATGGCATCTGAAGTTTGGATAATATCTTTTATATTTTTAAGTGCACTTTTGTTTTCAACCTTTGCAATAATGCCCATATCCGTTGAAATTAATTTTCGTGTTTCTTTAATAATCTTAGAATTTTTTACATAAGATAACGCAATCCAATTGCAATTTAGTTTTTTTGCAATTTGAATATCTCGTTTATCCTTTGCAGTTAAATTATCAAAATCAACCTCAAGTCCTGGAATATGAATACTTTTAAAGTTTTTAATGATGCAATCATTTTGACAAATAGTTTCGATAGAGTTTTTGGAAAGCTGTTTAATTTTAAAGACAAATTTTCCATCATCAATGAGGATTTTATTACTTTTTTTTATTTTTTTAAAAATTTCAGGGTAGGGAAGATAAACTCGATTTTGACTTCCAATTTTTTTATTTAAATCAAAATTAAAAATATCTCCTTTTTTTAAAGACACTTGATTTTCTAAAATTTTACCAATTCGAAGTTTTATTCCTTGAAGATCTGCAACAATGGCGATGTGCTTTTTATTTATTTTTTCGCAGTCTCTTATAATTTTAACAATCTTTTCAATTCCCGTTAAATTATGACTAAAATTAATTCTAAAACCATCAACGCCTGAGCGAATTAATTGATTAATTATATTTTTCTTAAATATTGAAGGACCAAGTGTTGCTAAAATTTTTGCTTTTTTGTCCATTAATTGAAATGATTATAAAATACCTTTTTGGCAATTGTTAGATGATTATGATATATTTGCTTCGTTGATAGTTAAAAGTTATGAATTTAACCCAGCCAGAGCTCATTCAACTTGTTATGTTAGTAGTCGTTCTGGTTATTATTATTTATAATTTTCCACGTGGTCGATTTTAAAATCTTTAGATTTTAAATAATTCAACTAAGATGTTTTTAATGAAAACTTTTATAAAAATAATCTTCAGCTTATTCTTTTTGCAGTCTGCTTTATTTGCTGCAGGCAAACCTTACTCACAAGTAGAATTTGATAAATTAATTAAAGAGGGTAAACCCATAGTTCTCCATGTTCATGCAAAATGGTGTTACACTTGTGCAGCACAGGATCCTGTTTTAAATTCACTGATGAAATCTCCAGAGTTTAAAAATTTCACTTTTTTTAATGTGGATTTTGACACCAGCAAAGATCTTTTAAAAACCTTAAAAGTTTCAAGACAAAGTGCAATTATTGTATTTAAAGAAGGCAAAGAACAAGGACGATCCTTAGGAGATACGGAGGAAAATTTAATTAAGAAATTATTAAAAAAAGCTTCTTAATTTAAATTACATCAATAAATTACAAAAAAATAAATTATGAAAGCATATATCATTCACGAAAATGATGAGTGGACTTTACCGCTTAAAGAAAACTTACAAAAATTGTCAGTGCCCTTTGAAGACTGGCATATGGCGAAGGTTAATTTAAATACTGCATCTAATCCACCAGAGGGAGTTTTTTATAATCGAATGAGTGCATCATCTCATTCAAGAGGACATCGGTTTGCCCCAGAATATACAGCCGTGATTTTAAATTGGCTCTCATCTCATAAAAGAAGAATTATTAATAATGAAAGCGCTTTATCCTTAGAGATTAGCAAATCTTTACAATATAAAAAATTAAACGAGCATAATATTAAAACGCCAAAATCTATTTTTTGTTCAGGAAAAGAGAGTATTTTATCAGCAGCCGATCATTTTACTAAACCCTTTATCACTAAACATAATCGAGCTGGACGAGGTCTTGGTGTTAAATTATTTCAAAACAAAGCAGAACTTACAAAGTATGTACAAGGAGATCAGTTTGAAGAATCTGTCGACGGAATTACAATTTTACAAGAATACATTGAGGCTAATCCAAAAGTTGTAACACGTGTAGAATTTATTGATTCAAAATTTTTTTACGCTGTGCAAGTGGATGCAAGTGATAGCTTTGAATTATGTCCTGCAGATGCTTGCAATATTGAAGAACAATTTTGTCCAACAAATCCTGATGGAAATAAGTTTATGATTGTAAAAAATTATCAAAATCCGCTCGTTGCAAATTATGAAAAATTTTTAAAAGCCAATCATATTGAGGTTGCAGGCATTGAATATATGCTTGATAAACAAGGTAATGCTTATACCTACGATGTAAATACAAATACTAATTATAACTCCGTTGCTGAAAAAAAAGCGGGCCAATTTGGTATGTTAAGAATTGCAGAATTTTTAAAAGCTGAACTTAAAAAATTATAATTTTAGATTTGAAAAGTTGTAAATAATTTATATAAAATAAATTATGGTCGACAAAGATAATAATATGTATCGCAGTAGTGATGATAAATTCTTTGCAGGAGTTTGTGCGGGGATGGCACATAAGTTAGGATTTAGTAAATGGGGGCTTAGATTCGCTTTCATCATTGGCGCTTTATTTTATGGCGTGACCATTCTTATTTACATTATCTGCTGGATGGTTTTTAAACCTCGTCCTACCTTTAATCGTTAAGTTTTTTTTAATTTTTAATTATGAGTGATGAGTCTTTAAATAATAAGTACGTTGATTTAGTTGCTGCAACTCGAGGTGAAGTTATTGAAAATATTCACCAAGGCATAGCCATTGCCATAGATTCTAATTACCGAATAATTAAACAATGGGGTGATACAAAAACTGAAATATTTCCAAGATCAGCACTAAAACCCATCCAAGCCTTTGGGATTATCACCACAGGTACAGATAAGGGGTTAAAATTAAAAGATGAACAAATTGCCCTTGCAACATCTTCTCATCATGCAGAAACAGTTCATGTGGACATGGTAAAATTATGGTTAAAAGAGTTAGGGCTAGATGAGGAAGATTTAACTTTAGGCTCTGCTTGGCCACTTAGTCCAAAAAGAAAAGATTATATTTTGCGTCATGAGGGACGAAAATCTAAATTGTATCATAATTGTTCAGGCAAACACTGCGGACAATTATCCATTTGTATTCATGAAAAATTTAAAAAATTAAATTACCAAGATCCAAAACATCCTGTGCAAAAATTATTTATTCAAAATTTAGAAAAATTATCAGAGACTAAAATTAATCATATTGGAATTGATGGTTGTGGATTACCTGCACCAAGTTTACCTTTAGAAAGATTTGCCTATGCATTAACTAAATTTGCAGATCCTGCAAAATTAGAGGGAATTGATAAAAAGGCAGCAATAAAAGTTTTTGAGTGCTGCGTGAAATATCCTGTTTTATTTGGTGGCTCTGAAAGTGTGAATTCTATTTTGACAAAAAGTAGCAAGAAAAGAGTCTTGGTTAAAAATGGTGCAGATGGAGTTTTTTCTGCAATTATTCCAGATGAAAAAATGGTAGTTGTTGTAAAGATTAAAGATGGCAATATGAAAGCTGCTGAAATTGCAATTGCAGGATTACTAAAGGATTTAAAAATTTTAGATAATGAAGAAATTAAAAAATTAATTACCCAGCCGATTATGAATTCTGCAGGTAAAAGAAGTGGTAAAATGTATTGGCTTGAAAATAATTAACGATTTAAATATTTATTTTTTAAATATAAAGGCAGAGCAATTATTTCGTAAATAATAAAGAAAAGTGGGTAAATAATTGGATTGCTTAATATTTTTGCTAAAATTCTAAGATAATCAATTTCTTCCCAAATAATTAAAAAAACTTTAGCACCTTGATATAATTGGCCATGAACTAAAGCATGCATTCTTCGCATTAATTGATCCTTAGTTTTTTTAGTCTCAATGTAAGCTTTAATATTGTTATGAATGTTAACCCATTCAAATAAAGGATTTTTTATTTTTTTTTTATAAAAATTTATTTCACTATTACAAATAGCGCATGATTGATTGTAATAAATTTTTATAATCTGCATCCGAGAGATTTATCTGCGTCATTTTACAACAAACCAACTAAACCTAAAGTAGAAATAATCTATTGTTTACTTAACTTTCTAATTTTTATTTGATATGAGTCTGCTCCTTTTAAAAAATAATTATGAGAACAGATACTTTTAAAAAAACAAACGGTTCAGGAAAAAACGGTTCAGCAAAATGCCCGGTGATGCACGGTGGAATTACCAAAGCTGGTGAATCAAACACATCAAGACTTTGGCCAAACAGTATTAATTTAGATATTTTACATCAACACGATACTAAAACTAATCCACTTCCTGGTTTTAATTATAGAAAAGAAGTTAAAAAATTAAATTTTAAAGCGTTAAAAAAAGATTTACTAAAATTAATGACTGACAGCCAAGAATGGTGGCCAGCAGATCTTGGAACTTATTCTGGATTAATGGTTAGATTAACCTGGCACCAAGTTGGAACGTACCGTGAATTTGATGGTCGTCCTAATGTTGGCTCACACAGATTTTCTCCACAAGACTCTTGGCCAGATAATACAAACTTAGATAAAGCGCGAAGACTTCTTTGGCCAATAAAGAAAAAATATGGAAATAAATTAAGTTGGTCAGATTTAATGTGTCTTGCAGGAACGATGGCATATGAACATGCAGGTTTTAAAACTTTTGGTTTTTCTTTTGGACGAGAAGATATTTGGGAACCTGAAAAGGATGTGTACTGGGGAAAAGAGACAGTTCCATTAGCCGTTGATAGATATGCAGATCCACAGGATCGTTCATCATTAGAAGCTCCCCTTGCAGCATCACACTTTCAATTAGTGTACGTTAATCCACAAGGAGTAGAAGGTATCCCTGATCCACTGCGAACAGCAATGGATGTGCGAGAGACATTTGGTAGAATGGGAATGAATGATGTTGAGACCGCAGCACTTACAATTGGTGGACATTCTATCGGACGAGCACACGGCAATGGTGATCCTACAAAATTAGGAAAAGAACCTGCTGCTGCAGAAATTCATGAACAAGGTTTTGGTTGGAATCAAGAAAATGGAACAGGGGCTAATCAAATTACCTCAGGCTTAGAAGGTGCGTGGACGACAAATCCTGATAAATGGGATCATCAATATTTAGATCTTTTACTAAATTATAAGTGGGAGAGCAAAAAAAGTCCTGCAGGTGCTTGGCAGTGGGAACCCATTGGTCTTGAAGAAGAGAAAAAACCAGTGGACCTTGCTGATCCTAAAAAGAAAGCAAGAATCATGTTTACCGATGCGGATATGGCAATGGCTATGGATCCAAAATATAGAAAAATTTCAGAACAATTTTATAAAGATCCAAAATTCTTTGAAGACTCCTTTGCGCGAGCTTGGTTTAAATTAACCCATAGAACCATGGGCAATCGTGATAATTACATTGGCCCTTGGGCACCTAAGGAAGATTTAGCTTGGCAAAACAATGTGCCAGCTCCAAAGAAAAAATATAACGTAGAAAAAGTTAAAAAAATGATTGCAGCTACAAGTTTAAGTGTGAGCGATTTAATCGTTATTGCTTGGGATAGTGCAAGAACTTACCGAAGAACTGATAAACGAGGTGGAGCAAATGGAGCACGAATTCGTTTTGCTCCAATGAAAAATTGGGATGCAAATGAACCTCAAAGATTAGCAAAAACATTAAAAGTTTTAGAAGCTATTGCAAAAAAAACGGGTGCTACCATTGCAGATACCATTGTCCTTGCAGGAAATGTTGGCCTTGAAAAAGCAATTAAAAAAGCAGGATCAAAGGCAAAAGTTCCATTTAGATCAGGAAGAGGCGATGCCATTGAAGAAAAAACTCATAAAGATTCTTTAAAAGTTTTAGAGCCGCGTCACGATGGATTTAGAAATTATGTTAAAGGCGATTTTTCAGTAATGCCTGAGGAATTATTATTAGAGCGAGCAAATTTATTAGGTCTGACTGCAAAAGAGATGGTTTGTTTAATTGGTGGTATGCGAGTGTTAGGTGCTAATTTTGAAAATTCAAAACACGGGGTGTTTACCGATAAAGTAGGGGCATTAACCAATGACTTTTTTGTACATTTAACTGATATGAAATATTCTTGGAAGCCAACGGGTAAAAACAGCTACGACATCATCGAGAGAAAAAATAATAAAGTCAAATTTACTGCAACTCGAGTGGATTTAGTTTTAGGATCAAATTCTATTCTTCGCTCTTACGCAGAAGTTTACGCACAAGATGATAATAAAGAAAAATTCATCAAAGACTTTGTTGAAGTGTGGACAAAGATCATGAATGCAGATCTGCCAACATTAAATTAATTATTTAAATATCCGCTAAATAATCTGCTTAATTTTCTCAGTATATAACTTTGAGAAAAAGTTATAAGTTTTTCATAAAAGCAAAATAAAAAATGAAAGGATGAAAGACATGTTAAAAAGTTTAGAGAGAATCTGGGCAAGAGCAACTGGACATTTAATGGGCAGTACTGATAGCGATAAACCCGATGTACCTATTTTAACCTTACGCGAAGCTCGAATTGCTTTGTATCTAAAAACATTTTGGATTGTAATTCATGTGATCACTTGTTTATTTATCATGGCGAATGTTGTGAGGCATTGGTAGAAAAAAGAAGAATTTAACCTTAGGAGATATATGGACTTTGCAAAAAAGTATTTAAAATGGATTAGTACAGGTTTTGTATTAACAGGAATATTACTGACTAATTTAAATAATTATCCTATGAATATATTCATTCATGGCCTTGGTGCGATCGGTTGGACATTTGCAGGATACATTAATAATGACAGGGCATTAATGGTGAATTTTGGAATACAAATTCCATTATTTTTATTAGGTTTTGCAAAAGTAATTATTTAATTTGAATAAATACTTTTGGTAATTTTTTAGTAA
The DNA here is from genome assembly GCF_002688585.1 of Candidatus Fonsibacter ubiquis. Lineage (NCBI taxonomy): Bacteria > Pseudomonadati > Pseudomonadota > Alphaproteobacteria > Candidatus Pelagibacterales > Candidatus Pelagibacteraceae > Candidatus Allofontibacter > Candidatus Allofontibacter communis. The sequence goes on from NZ_CP024034.1 coordinate 103,193, forward strand.
TTAAACTTTTCTATTAAGTCATATGAAAGTTTTATTAGTTGAAGATAATAAACGTCTCGGACCTCTTATTCAGCAGAATTTAAAAAAAGATAATTTTATAACAGATATTGCTTTGAATTTGGAAGAAGCAGATGAGTGTCTTAAAAATTTTAAATACGATTTAATGTTATTGGATCTTAATCTTCCTGATGGAGATGGAATTCAATTTCTACAAAAAGTTAGAGATCGAAAGCAGTATTTGCCTGTCTTAATTTTAACTGCAAATGCATTAATTTCTAGCAAAATTAAGGGATTAGAAATTGGAGCTGATGATTATGTCACAAAGCCTTTTCAGCATGAGGAATTGGTCGCAAGAATGCGTAGCATTTTAAGAAGACCACAAACACAAGTTAATCAAATTACTAATGTTGGAAATATTGATTTTAATTTAGATACACTTGAAATTAAAATTTTAAATCAACCTGTAAAAATGGCAAAACGCGAAGCATTAATTTTAAAAACTCTTTTACAAAAATTGAATAAATTAGTTACACTTAATGAAATTCAAGATAAAAATTATGGCATTGATAAGGATTTATCATCAAATGCTATTGAAGTTTCCATTCACCGTCTAAGAAAAATTTTAAAAAAAACTAAAGCAAATATTGAAATAAAAAATTCAAGGGGAATTGGATATAAATTAATTTTAATATGAAAGAAAAATCATACTCAATTATTAAAAAACTTGTCATTCGAACCTCCATCGTTGGAGTATTCGTATTATTAATGTCTGGAGGAATTGTAAGTTTAGGATTTATTGATGATATTGCTAAAGATAAAAACCCTGACTTAGATAAGGCAATTGATATTATTTTATCTGAAAGTTTTGAGCATGTATTTTGGATTTTAATTTTATCAGTCTTAATTTTAATTTTTGTTGTTTATTGGACTATAAAAAAATCCATGGAAGAAATTAATAGTATTTCAAAAAAATTTTCTAATATAAATCTTGAAGACCCAGTTATTCGATATGATGCTACTACAATACCAAAAGAAATTTTGCCATTAATAAACTCATTAAATGAGACACTGAAAAGAATAAAACAAGATATCGATCAAAAAAATGAATTTATTAAGAATGCATCCCATGAACTTAATACGCCAATAACAATTCTAAATGCAAATATCGAAAGTTTACCTGATAGTAAAAAAAAATATGAACTTAAAGAAGATTTAAAATTATTAGAAAACGTTTCGGCACAGTTATTTAGGCTTTCTCAGGTTGAAAATTTTAAAGTTCAAAAAAATGAGAGTGTAAATTTAGTTGATCTATTAAATGATGTAATCAAACAATCTTACAAAATTTTTCCAAAGAGAAATATTGAATTTAAAATCGAGGGTTCTAAAAAAAATATAACCATAAATGGCACTTATGATTATTTATTGATGTGTTTTAGGAATTTATTAGATAATGCTGCGCAAAATAGTCCTGACAATTCAATAATCAAAATAAATCTTTATGAAAGTGGAAATGTTGAAATTATTAATACTCTTAAATCGGGCGTTCAAACTAAAATTTTAACGCAAAACTTATTTAAAAAATTTTGGCGTTATGACAAAAACAGTTACAACGGATCAGGTCTTGGATTATCAATCGTCAAAAGGATCATCGATGCACATAATGCGACAATTCGTACATTATTAGTGGATGGAGAAATCTTATTTAAGCTAAAATTCAATAAAATTTAATAGAATTTGTAATTTTTTTGTAAGTTTCAGAGATTAAATCTTTGGAATGAAATTTGAAATTATAAACCAATTCCATTCCCTTAGAGCGAAAGCTGAAAGTTTTATAATAGAAAAATACAAAAAGAATTTTTCTGCAAATATAAAAAAGTTTCCAAACATTCTTGTTGCCCTTGTTAATCAACAACAAGAAATAACCGCATGTTGCGGAATTAGAACTGAGAAAGATGGATTATTTTCACAAATTTATCTTAAAGAAAATATTAGAAAAATTATTCAAAGAATTAAATTAGATAAGGAAAATTTTAAAATTTTTGAAATTGTAAATTTAACCACAAGCAATCCAATTGCTTCAATTAAATTTGTTAAAGAACTTCATCGATATATGTTTGAACATCAAGTTAAGTATGTAATTTTTTCAGGCACTATGATGCTTAGAAATTTTTTATTAATGATGGGTCTTAAATTAACGGTACTTACAAAGGCAGAAGTAAAGAACATATCAAATCCAGAGGATTGGGGTCGTTATTATGATTCAGATCCTCATGTTTGTTTAGCAGAAACACCAAATGTACAATTTTCGATTTTATTTAAAAAATTTAAAGAACAACTAGAGTATGTTAATATCTCTTCAATCGCTCAGTAAACTTCATCAACAAAAACCTAACAAAGTTCTTTTTAAAGAATTTTCAAAGGAAACTACTGTTAAAGATTTTGCAAAAAGAGTTGAGGCTTATCGATTAAAGCATCATGACACTAAAAAAAATATTGGGTTATTTGGCAATAACGATATTAACTTTGCAGCAGCTGACTGTGGTTTATCTTTTACAGAAAATAACTTAGTTCCAATCCCAAGATTTTTTAAAGATGAGTTAATTAAAAAAATTATAAGTGATGCACAGATAGATTATATTTATACTGATGAAGAAAATTTTAGTAGAATTAAAAATCTATTTCACAATACTGTAAATTATTTACAGCCAGCGCAAACTTCATTTATTCCAGTTCAATCAGGGATACACAGAAGAATTATTTACACTTCTGGTACCACAGGCACTCCCAAGGGTGTAATTCAAACCGAACAACAAATAAATTTTATTATAAAAAATCTAACGGAAACTCTCTCTGTGAGTGAGGCAGATAGATATTTGTCTATTCTTCCGATCTCAACTTTGCTTGAACAAATCGCCTCGATTCATTGTGTTATTTTTAATGGTGCACAAACTATATTTAACCCAGATTTTTCAAAAGATATTTTTATAAAGCCTCAAAATATTTTTTCACACATTCATAACTATAAACCATCTATGACTTGTCTTACTCCTTTATTACTTGAGAATTTTATAAATCAATTAGATAAAAATTTAGATTTAAAATTTCTTAAAGCTATCACTATTGGTGGCTCTAAAACCTCAAAGGAAATTTTAATTGCGGCAGATCGATTAAATTTACCTGTGTATGAAGGTTATGGATTATCGGAGACTTGTTCAGTGGTTTCCTTGAATTGCAAAAATACTAAACGCTTTGGAAGTGTTGGAAAACCTTTGCCAGGTATTGAAGTAAATATTGAAAACGATGAAGTTGTTGTGTCCTCACCCTCTATTATGGAAGGATATTGCAACAGCAAACCTCACGTTGGAAAAATTTATACAGGTGACATTGGCTCAGTAGACTCTGATGGATTTTTATACATTCACGGAAGAAAAGATGATGTTATTGCCCTTAATAATGGAAGAAATGTTGATCCAAATTGGCTTGAGTCAATGATTAGTGAAAAAATAAAAACTAATGCTTATAGTTTTTTAAATCAAAAAGGCCAACACTGTATGGTTTTAGCTGTTAACGACAAAGCTTTAGGTAAGCAATTAAGAAATAAATTAAAATCCATTCTTCCAGATTATGCTTACCCAGAAAAAATTTATTTTAGAAATCCAAAAGAAATTCCTAAAGAATTTTTCTTAAATATTAATGGAAAAATAGACAGAAAAAAAATTGCTGAAATTTTTTTAAACCAACAATAACGAAAGGAACGCTATGACTTTTTTTGATCGATTAACCAAAGAAACCGATGCTGATAGAAAAAGGTTTTTTAACAGAAAGATTGTGAGCACTGTTTTAAAAGAGGGGGCTTCAAAGAAACTTTATGTTCAATATTTAGAGCAGGCCTACCATCACGTTCGATATACTTGTCCCTTATTAAAGCACGCTATTGCTAAAATAAATGAGAAACATAATCCAATTGTTCATGTCTTTGAGGAGTATGTGGAGGAGGAAACGGGACACGAAGAGTGGATTTTAAATGATATTGCTTTTATGGGAGGTGATAAAGAAAAGGTTAGACAAGGAAATGGAGATTATCCAGTTCGTTCTATGATTTCTTACATGTACAACACTATTGATACTGTATCCCCACAATCATTGTTAGGAATGGTCTTTGTGCTTGAAGGAACATCTGTAAATATTGCAACTGAAAGTGCGGAGGCCATTGCAAAATCATTAAATATAAATACTAAAAAAGGTTTCTCATATCTTTTGTCTCACGGCAAATTAGATATTAGCCACTTAGATTTTTATAAAAATTTAGTGAATAAAATTCAAGATAAAACAATTCAGGATCAGATTATCGACACAGCTAAAATGATTTATTATTTATGGGGCAATATGTTTGATGAAATTTACAATAAATATCATCAGTTAAAAGAGGCAGCTTAATGAAAAAATTTATAATCTATTTAATCTCAATTTTATTTTTATTTAAGCTGCCAGTTTCCGCTCAAGAAAAAAACTTTCAAATTTTACAAAGTGAGTGGGACCGGATTATGTATTCATCAAAATCTATAGATGAAAAAGAAGAACAGATGGAAAAATTAGCTGAAAAAGCTGTTCAATGGACAGAGGAAAATAAGAAATCAGCAGAACTTTATGCGTGGGCTGGAATTATCTTAAGCACTGAGGCAGGTTTTTATAAAATTAATGTGGTTAAGGCACTAGCGAAGGCAAGAAAGGCTAAAGAACTTTTGCATACAGGTTTAGAAATAAATGACAAAGTTCTTGATGGATCAATTTATACAACCCTTGGAACTTTGTATTATCAAGTACCACCATTTCCAATAGGTTTTGGTGACAAAGATCTTGCTAAAACTTTTCTTACAAAATCTATTCAACTTAATCCAAACGGAATTGATAGTAATTATTTTTATGCATCATATTTGTTTGAAGAAAAATTATATAAGGAAGCCTTAGATCGTCTAATCATTGCAAGTAATGCAAAGCCAAGAGTTGGGAGAGAGTTAGCGGATAAAGGAAGAAGGGCTGATATTGAAAAATTGATTTTAAAAGCTCAAGAAAAGCTTAAATGATCCAAGGTAAAAATATTATTATTACCGGGGCAACCTCAGGAATAGGTTTAGAACTTGTACAAATTTTAGCACAACACAATAATATTTTAGCAATAGGAAGGGATGAAAAGAAACTAGCTGATTTAAAAAGAATTAATTCAGATCATATTCATACTTTTGTAGCTGATCTTTCGGATATCTCAGCCTTGGATATGATAGTGAAAAAAATATTAATTAAATTTAATCATATTGATGCACTTTTCAATAATGCAGGAATTTCAATTGCCAAAAAATTTTTAGATACTGAACAAGATGAAATTAATCATTTATTTAAAACTAATGTGCTATCTGTTTTTTATCTAACCCGAGCATTTCTTGAAAAAATAATTGAAAGTAAAGGCATGATTGTAAATATTGGATCTTTGTTTGGGGATATTGCCCATCCTTTGTTTAGCATTTATTCTTCCTCTAAATTTGCAATCAAAGGCTTTACTGACTCATTGCGTAGAGAATATCTTCATACAGGAATTAAAATATTTTATGTTGCACCAAGAGCAACAAAGACACCTGGACTTGAAAAGACTATGAATATTGGAAAATATTTCAAAATGAATATTGATGAACCTAGAGCTGTGGCTGAACATATACTTTATTCTATTGATAAGGGCATTTATCGAATTTATCCAAAAACTATAGAAAGAATTTTTTTATTTGTACAAAAATTTTTTCCATCGCTTATTGATGAAAATTTAAATAAGCGTATACCTAGGATATGAAAAATGAATGGTATTTATATATTTTATATGGTGCGGCAGCAGGTTTTGCTTTTTATTTAGCTGATAAATATATATTCCATTTTTTTATCCACTAGTTAATCTAGTGTAATGGCTGAACAAGGAAAATTAAAAGCAGATATTGTTAAAAAGGCAATTAACAAATATAAATTTTAATCGAATTCCGATCATCCGTGGAATAGTTAAACTTATGATTAAGAAAGATTTATTTAAAGCCATCGATTATTTGATGAAACGACCAAAGACGGTTGTTATCATTTTAGTATTAATTGCTCTTTCGCCTTTATTTATAAATTTATTAAATAAATAATAAATTTAAATCCTAAATAAAAATCTTTTATTAAATCAAATTAATAGTAAACAAGGTGTGTTATTAAAAAATTAAAATGGCTAATTCATTTAAAATATTTCACGGCTTTGATCACAAATTCATCAAGGGAGATATTTATGGTGGTGTTACCGCAGGCATCATCGCTTTGCCGTTGGGTCTTGCTTGGGGAGCAGTTTCTGGACTTGGGCCCCTTGCTGGAATTTATAGTTCAATCATTGTTGGATTTTTAGCTGCATTATTTGGTGGAACCCCAGGCCAGATTTCAGGACCAACAGGCCCTATGGTTGTAATCATTGCAGCTGCTTTTTTAGAATTTAAAGATCAGCCTGAAATTGTTTTTTTTTGCGTAACTTTTTCTGGAATTATTCAAATATTAATTGGAGTATTTAGACTTGGAAATTTAATTAATAAAATTCCCTACTGTGTTTGCTCAGGCTTTATGTCGGGGGTTGGATTAATCATTATTTCACTTCAGCTTACAATTTTATTTGGTCTTGGTGCAAAACCACAGGTTATTAGTGCACTTGCAAATTTAGAAAATATTGCAGATGTAAATGGTCAAGCACTGCTAATAGGATCCATTGGACTGCTTATTCTTTTTTTTGTCTCAAAAAAAATTAATAAAATCATACCCTCATCAATCATTGCCCTAGTTATAGGATCTATTTTGTCTTATCTTTTTTTCTCTAAACAAGATTTAATAGGAGAAATTCCAAATGGTTTTCCATCATTTAATTTGTCTTTGCCAACCCCAGCACAGTTTCCAACCGTTATTTTTTACTCCATTGCCCTTGCATTAGTTGGGGTTATAGACAGTTTACTTACAGCAGTTGTTCATGATCGAATTGCCCTTACAAAGCATCTTCCTAATAAAGAAATTATTGGTCAGGGTATTGGAAATTTTGTTGCAGGTTTATTTAGTGCATTAGCTGCAACAGGAGCTGCAATGCGAACAGTGGTTAATCTTAAAACTGGCGGCAAAACGCCTATGTCTGGAATTATTCACTCTATTACACTCATTCTCATAATATTTATTTTTGCTCCATTGGTTAAAGTTATTCCACTGACTATTTTGGCAGCAATTTTAATTAAGACCGGAATTGATATTGTCGATTGGGAATTTTTAAAAGATCTTAAGGGAAAAAATCAGGTTGAAATTTATACTAAATTTATTGTGATGTTCTTAACTATTTTCACTAATTTGATCTTTTCAGTGTTTGTGGGTGTGATTTTTTATTATTTATTTAAATTTATTAAAAAAGCTTAATTAAAAAATATTTTAAATTTTTAAAGAGAATTAATTTTTTCTTTAACCTTTTCAACTTTTTGTGGATCTCGGCTTAAACCATCTGCTGCAATCACTTCAAAATTTTTAACTCCTAAGAAACCAAGTCCTTGTTTTAACCACGGGGTGCAAAAATCCATATTACTATCAACCGGCACACCGCCAGAAACAATAAGCAAATATGCTTTTTTAATATTGGTAACTGTACCAACAGGACCTTGATCGGTATATTGAAAGGTCTCGCCATTTCGAGCGATTAAATCAAACCAAGCCTTAAGACAAGCAGGTACGCCAAAGTTATAAATGGGCGCTGAAATAACAAGAGTGTCACAACTTTTAAATTCTTTTACTAATTCATCGGATATCTTAAATAATTTTTTATCAGCTTCTGTTCGTTCATTTTCTGGAATAATAAATCCAGCTCCCTTAATCCCTGACACAAAGGGAAGTCCGGAAGACACATCTCGATAAGTTACAGTGTCTTCAGGTTTTTTTATCTTTTCAACTAATAGTTTTGCAAGGGATTTTGAAACAGATTCAGCTTTTCTTGCGCTAGAATCGATATGATAAATTTTCATGATTATTAATTACAAGATATTTAAAGTTTGGATATGGTAATCCATAATAAATTTTCAAGGGGTTAAAAAATAAATTTTTTCAACCATTTAAAATTCAAAAGCTATTCCTAAATGTATTTCGTAAGTTGCCTTATGGGACTTACCTAACACTCGCTTAACAAAGGAGAAAATAAAATGAGTAAACTAAATGGAAACCTATCTATCTTTAATCAGCTGAAACCCGTTTCAGTTGGATTTGAGAATATGTTCGATAGTTTTGAGAAGATGTTTGAAAATGATGGCTTTGAATCATTGGATAACTATCCTTATTACAATATCGTTAAAACAGGTGACTTCACCTACGATATTGAATTAGCTCTAGCTGGTTTTTCAAAAAAAGACATCAGCATTGAGTATGCAGATGGTCTTTTAAAGATCAAATCAGTAAAGCAAAACAAGACTGAAGAAAAAGATGGAAAAAATGAAATAATCCATCGAGGAATTTCTAAAAGATACTTCAGCAAAACTTTTACAGTATCCGATGACACAGAAATCAAAGGTGCTGAACTAAAAGATGGTTTATTGAAGATCTCTTTAGAGAGAATTATTCCTGAGTCTAAAAAACCAAGAACAATAGAAATAAATTAAATCTATAGATGGGTAGGGGCTAAAATTAGCCTCTACCTAAGGTTTAATTTTTAAGATTAAAGTTCGTCTTGATCTAATTTGGTGCCAAGAAATTTAGATCTTCTAAATTTTAAAATTACAATGGCAATAGCAAGAAGTAAGATTGCGCCCGCTTCATAAACAAGCGTGGATGGATCAATATCTTTTTTTTGTAAAATAATTAATCGCGATAGAGCGGTGATTGCAATAAATAATGGATAGGTCAGACGAATAGTTTGTGTTCGCCAATAACTAGTGACCATTCCAATTACTTCTAAATAAATAAATAATAATAATAAATCTGGTAAATTTACATCTCGAATTTCAACCATATGGGCAATTTCAAGAATAAAAGCGATGGAAGTTGCAACTAGAATTACCGATGCAAAGACGAGTTGTAATTTTCTAAAAAAGGCAACCATTGTATTTAAATAGTATCATTATTTTATCACTTTCAAAAATGAATAGATGATAGTAAATAATAAAAAATTAAAATGACACCACTTGTAGTAATCATCTTATTAGTATTTTCCATAGGCTTTCTCATGGCCATTGGTCTTGAAAAAATGTGGCTCGTGGTTAGTTTTTTTGTAGCCTTAATTACTTATTTGCATTTTTTTGGCGGAATCTAAACGGAGTGAAACAAGCTTTAATCGATAGTTTATTTTATCTCACCGCTTGTATTATCTCTGGTGTGGTTGTTATTTTTTTATTTATTGGTTTTCCAATTTTAATTATTGATTGGCTGTTAAGTGCACAATTAACTCAATCTGAGGCTTTTTTAACTTTCACAATAAAAAATCCATTAAAGAATATTTTAGAAATATTTTTTGGCAGTGGTTTTAAGGGCGCTCTTTATACCTTCTTTGTAGGCATGCCGTTAGTTTATATTGTACACAGGAGAAAAAAGTGAAAAAATTTTTAAACATATTATCTGTTTTTTTTATTTTAACGCAGTCAGCATATGCGCAAAATTTTAAAATTGAGAAAATTTTAGATCTTAAAGATCCTTGGAGTTTAACCTTTATTAATAAAGATGAGGTTTTAATTACTGAAAAAGATGGTGAAATTGTATTTGCAAATATTAAAAGCAAAGAAGTTAGAAAAATTAAACATAATTTAAACTATAAAGTGGATGGTCAAGGTGGACTGCTTGATATTATTAAACACAACAATGATATTTTTATTTGTTACACGGAAGATCGAAGAGGGGGTAAAACAAGTACCAGTATTGCAAAGGCAAGTTTTGTAAAGGATAATTTAAATTTTAAAAATATTTTTCAAGCAAATCCACCTATCAATAGCGGTTATCATTTTGGCTGTCGATTAGTCATTAAAGATAATATGATTTATGCAAGTGCAGGCGAGCGTGGAAATGGAAATATTGCTCAAGATCCAAAGACCCATGTTGGTAAAATGATTAGAATTAATCTTGATGGATCTTCCCCAAAGGATAATCCAAAGTTTAAGGGTAAAAATGATTGGCTAGCAGAGATTTATCAAATCGGAATTAGAAATCCACAAGGCATGACCTTGTCACCCTTTAATGGAAAAATTTATATTTCAAATCATGGTGCAAAGGGTGGTGATTTTTTTGGTGAGGTTAAATTTGGTGAAAATTATGGTTGGCAAATTTGGTGTTGGGGCGGGGTTAATTATTCAGGAACAAAATGTGGCGAGACCGATCAATGGGATTCTCGTTTTACCAAACCATTATATACTTGGAGTCCATCTATCGCAGTAAGTGCGGTACAAATTTATAAGGGTGATGAATTTAAAGAGTGGAATGGTCATATTTTAATGACCTCTTTAAAAGATGAAAGTATTCGAAAACTTGAATTTATAAATGAGAATGAAGTTGGAAAAGAAGTTATAATTTTAAAGGGAAAATTAGATCGAATTCGGGATTTAAAAATTGCAGAGGATGGAAAAATTTATATTCTCTCCAATGGAGCAGGTGCACTTTCGGTATTAAAGAAATAATCTAACTTAATTGAGACTCTACAAATTCCCAGTTTGCTAATTTTTCAACAAAGGCTTTAAGATAATCGGGTCTTCGATTTCTATAATCTACATAATATGCATGTTCCCAAACATCGCAGCCAAAAATTGGTTTTAAATTATCAACCAACGGATTTGAACCATTTGCAGTTTTACTAATAACTAACTGATCACCTTTTAAAGAAAGCCAAGCCCAACCAGAGCCAAATTGAGTAACGCCTGCTTGAATAAAGTCTTCTTTAAATTTTTCAACAGTACCAAAAGTTTCAATAATTTTTTTCTCTAATTTTCCTGGCATCTTGCCACCACCGCTTGGACGCATACATTGCCAGAATAAAATGTGATTGTAATGTTGTCCGGCATTATTAAAGATTCCAGCTTTGCTTGGATCATTTGCAGTTTTTTTTATAATATTTTCAAGACTTTCATTTTCAAGGGTGGTCCCTTTAATTAAATTATTTAAATTAGTGACATACGTTTGGTGATGCTTGCTATGGTGTAAATCTAAGGTCTCCACACTCATTGCAGGATCTAGTGCATTTTTTGCGTAATTAAGACTTGGTAATGTAAACATAAATTTATCCTTTGATTGTATAGTAAAATTAAAAAAAATAAACTTTCAATTTTATTTACAAAATTTTACTTAAAATTTTAGGAATCTGTTCTTTAAAGCCAAAAAAACCTTTTGTCGCAAAGGGGTAGCAAAACTGGTCATAATCCCTTGCTAAATAGGTTATTTTAATTTTTTTCTTAATTTCATTCATAAAGTCATTTTCATAACCGCAATTAATATAGGGAGTGATGATATTTTTAATATTTTTATCTTTTACTATTTTTAAAAGATCCTCTTTATTTTTCACAACTAAATCAGAGTTAAAATTACTTTTAAGTTGGTCAATTAACTCTTCATTAATGGAAGATTTAAAATCTAAAACTTGTTTACTATAATTTTTACTCTCTAATATGGAGTTAAAATCTAACAAGGCAAAATGATTATATTTGTTTTGAAATTTCTGTAAAAAGTTTGAGTCTAGATTGTGAAGGAGAAATAATGAGTTCTCATTTTCAACTTTATCAAAATGTAATGGTTGAATTTCAAAACTCGTTGTCTCAAATAGAGGACTTGCTTGATCGTTTAATTTAAGAACCTCATATTTTTTTGCAGAAAATGTATTGATATTAAATTTTGTTGCTAAATAGTTTTTACCCTTTGTTTGCAATCCCGCAACCCAGCGCCAGCTTAAAGTATTTGATGCAGCATCTCCATCAAGTAAATGTTTTAAAAAAAAATCTGCTCCTAATTGCCAAGGGAGTTTTAAAGTAAAGATCCAAATACTTGCAAACCACATTCGTGCATGATTATGCAGATAATTGTATTTTATAAGTTCATTCGCCCAGTCATTAAAACACTCAATGGATGTTTTTCCACTGATTGCCTGTTGATATTCAACACTGTCCTTTTGTTTTTCTAATTGTTTTAAATCTTCAATGTAAGTTGTCCAAACCCTTGGGCGCATTTCCAACCAACCCTTCCAATAAGTTCGCCAGAACACTTCTTGAATAAATTTTTCAATTTTAATGTAAGCAAATTTTGAATGAGCTGTTTGAATTACTTCTTGTTCATCAATAATTCTATGAGTTATATATTTTGAAAGATTACTGACATTGTCCCGTTTACTTGGACCATAATCAAAGTTTCTACTTTTTGCATAATTGCTTAAATGATTTTCAGAAAATTCTTTAAGCTTTGCTATTCCTTGTTCTCTAAGATTCATAAGTTAATAAAGAGTGACAGGTTCTATGCAGAATGGAATGAAGATAAACTAGTTGGTTAAAATCTCTATTATATCCACCTCCTAAAACTCCACATAAAGGAATTTTTTTATCAAAAAAATGTTTAATCACTAATTCATCTCTTTTTTTAATTCCCTCAGCACTGACTTTAAATTTTCCAATTCGATCATCTTCGTGAATATCAACACCTGCTACATAAAAGACAAAATCAAATGATGAAGAGTTAATTTTTTGTAAACTTTGATTAACAACTTCTAAATATTCATCATCCTTAATTCCCTCATCTAATTCGATATCTAAATTACTCACCTGTTTATTTAAGGGATAATTTTTCTTTGAGTGAATACTTACGGTAAATACTTTCTCATTATTCTGAAATATTTTTGCAGTACCATCGCCTTGGTGAACATCTAAATCATAGATGAGAATATTTTTAATATTATTTTCAGCAATAAGTTTTTCAGCAGCAACCGCCACATCATTAAATACACAGTAACCATTGCCAGAATCTGCAAAGGCATGGTGCGATCCACCTGCAGTATTACAGGCAAGTTTATGCTTTAGTGCAAGCTGTGCCGCTAAAACCGTTCCGCCCGTTGCAACAAATGATCGTTGTCTGACACTTGGAACTATTGGAAAACCTAATTTTCGCTCCTCATCTTTACTTAAGGACAAATTTTTAATCTTATTAATATAATCTAATGTATGCACCCTTGCTAAATCAGCATCGGATACGGGACCTGGAATATGTAAATTATTCTCTTTGATAATTTCATCTTCTTTAAGAAGTTTAAATAATTCACCAAACTTTTTAATTGGGAATTTATGATCATCGCCAATTTGAGCAACATAATCTGGGTGATTTATGATCGGCAGCATTTTAAAATTTTTTTAAATTCATTTTAACATAATAGGAATTAAAATTTTATAAGCACACATTAAGTCGCAGCAAAACTAACATAAGTAATAGATTTTAAAAGCAGTACAGCTTAGGTTTATTATGTTACTCATAATAAATATTTAAAATTTTCCCTTAAAAATTTATTACAATGAATGTGGTTTTGATTGTCGGCAGCGCTCCAGATGCGGTCAGAATTAATTCATTAGATCTTTCTTTATTTAGTAGCTCTGTTGCAATTAATAATGCTTGGAAATTGAGACAGGATTTGGATTATGCGATTTATCCTGAAGATTTTCCAACTCAGCGCCAGCCTAAAAATTTTCATGTGAAAAAGAAAATAATTACCGCAAAAGATTATGTTCCTATTCAAAATAAGTTTGGTGGCTTTGTGTATGCAGGAGGCACTATGGCTTTTACTGCAGGATATTGGGCGCTTGGGATATTAAAACCTGATGTGATTGCTTATCTTGGTTGCGATATGATCTATTCTGAAAATCAAAGTCACTTTTATGGTAATGGCAAAGCCGATCCACTTCGAGAAGATATTACATTACAATCTTTAGAAGCAAAATCTGCTCGTCTCTTAGCGGTTGCTAAATTAAATCACTGTACCATTGTAAATTTATCTAAACAAAATCAGTCGAGATTATTATTTCCAAAACTAGCAATTGAAAAATTTAACAAAAAACAAAATATTTTAAATTTTGTGAAAAAAAGTAAATTTCAATTAGATCTGCAGGTAGTTAAAAAAGTCTTACGAATTGAAAAAAAGTTAGCTTACATGGTTCCTTCAGGTAAATATTGGAAGGTGATCAAAAAATTTGATCCTCTCAAATTGAATGAGATTGATAATTACTGGTTAAAGACTCCCTTAAACGTTTAGAAGTATCTAATAAATTAGTGAAAATATATATTGAAAAATATATAAACAATTCAATCTATGCTTCGATTAAATACTTTCGCTAATTTCTTTATTTTATTTTTTAGTTTTTTATTTTTACTACTCCCGCATGCACAAGCATCTTTAAAGGATTGTAACTTAACCCCTGCTAAAAATTCTAAAAATTATATTATTGGCTATGGTTCATTAATGGAAAGAGAGTCTAGAATGATCACTAATCCACAGGCTCATCGAGTGGAACCAGTGTTGGTGAAGGGTTTTCAAAGGACATGGGGACAAAATGGAGGAAATTACAAGACTACTTTCTTAACTTTGATTGAAAAAAAAGATGCAAAACTTAATGCAATTTTTTACTCCGTGAACATTGAAAATTTATTAAAAACTGATCAGCGCGAGAGAAGTTATTGTAGAATAAAAGTTGATGAAAAAAATTTAGATTTTTATGGAAGAAAAGTTAATAGCAAAGATGCAAATTTTTGGATCTATGCTGCAACTCCAGATCGCTTAAAAAAACCCTCCGCAACTCACCCCATTGCGCAATCGTATGTAGATATTTTTATCAATGGTTGTTTACAAACGGAGGAAGAATTTAAACTGCAAGGATTTGCAAAAGATTGTGTACAACTCACCTCTGATTGGTCAGAGCAATGGGTGAATGATCGCTTACATGCGCGTAGACCCTTTGCAATAAAAAATGCTGTAAAAATTGATCAATTACTTTCTCAATATTTTAGCCATTATTATAATCATCCCATTGATTAAATTATTTTTGGTAAAATTTTTTAATCCTCTATACAATCTCTTTTTCTATGGGCGGCATTATTAATTTTTTTAAAGTAACCTTCATTGATCTTGGCAGGCAGTTTCGACTTAGTTATTTGCCCCCGTTAATGATTTATGTGGCCGCAGGCGTTTCAGGGCTTACTGGAATTGTTGGAACATTTTTTGTTAAAGATTATTTAAATTTATCCGCAGCCTTTCTTGCAAGTCTTGGATTTTGGGCAGGAATCCCTTGGGTTTTAAAAATGCCCCTTGGTCATTTGGTAGATTTAATTTGGAGCAGGAAAAATTATTTAGTTTTTTTGGGTGCAGGTTTAATTGGTTTAAGTATTTTAATTATGTACGGACTGATTGCTCATACCAAATTCATGGCAGGGTATTTTTCAATTGAGACTTGGTTTGTAATCAGCGTGATTTTATCTCCCATCGGCTATGTCATTCAAGATGTTGTTGCAGATGCAATGACCGTTGAGGCGGTTCCAAATTTTAATGAAAAGGGAAAAAATTATTCAATGGATGAAATTAAAGTCATGCACACAACCATTCAAACCCTTGGCAGATTTGCAATTATTTCTGGCACCATTCTTGTAGCCCTTGCTAACATTATAATTTTTAGTAATTCGCAAGGTCTAAGTCAGGAAGAAAAAGTATCTTTGTATGCCTCCGTTTATTTATACGCTCTAATTATCCCTTTTATTTCTGTCCTTGGTGTATTTTTATCTTTTTATTTAAAACAAAAACAACAAGCCTTATTCAAACAACTTAATAAAACCCTTCCTGAAAATCTAAATCCAACCAAGGTAAACTGGTGGATTTTAGGAGGCTCTTTAGCATTTGTTATTTTCACACTAACCATTGGCTCACTCAAGGTTCCCTTTGCTCAAGAAATTGTTTTCATCGGATCAATGTCCATTGTTATTTTTTTAATGAACAAACTTATGAAAGAGATGCCAAAACATTTAAGTTACACCATCGTTGGCACAGCCATTATTATTTTCATCTTTCGTGCAATGCCTGGACCTGGCCCTGGGCTGACTTGGTTTGAAATTGATGTGTTAAAATTTGATGAACAATTTTTATCTGCAATTTCTTTAATTGCATCTGTCTTAACCTTACTTGGAATTATTTTTCTAAGATCCTTTATGGCAAACAATTCAATCGCAAAAATCGTAGTGATTTTATCCATTTTAGGATCGGTATTATTTTTACCAAGTGTTGGAATGTATTATGGTCTTCACCTTTGGACAGCTTCAGTTACAGGCGGTGTGGTGGATGCAAGATTTATTGCAATCATTAATACAGCAATTGAATCTCCCCTAGGTCAGGTTGCGATGATTCCAATGTTAGCTTGGATTGCAAAAAATGCGCCAAGCCATTTAAAGGCAACTTTCTTTGCAGTCTTTGCATCCTTTACCAACCTTGCTTTATCTGCAAATTCACTTGGAACTAAATATCTAAATGAGATTTTTACTATCACTCGAGAGGTAAAAGATAAAATAAGTGGAGTTATTCAATCAAAAGCAGATTACTCTGAACTTGGTATTTTACTCATTGTAGTGACTTTATTAACCTTAATCATTCCCATCCTCACCGTTTGGTTTATTCAAAAATCAAAGTTTAAAACTTTAGAATAATAATATTTTAGACTTTAATATTTTAATGAAATTTAGTTTTAAGTTTTGATTATGGTAAAACAGCATATAGTATTACTCTATCAATTGATTTTTAAAAAAATGATTAGCAGATTTGTATTGAATTATGTTCGTTAGCCAATTTTTTAAAAAAATTTTTATCGTTTTAATTTTTATAATCATAAGTGGCTGTAGCATTATAACCGCGGGTTATAATCGTTTGCCTTTTTTGACGTTACTTGAATTAAATTCTATTTTTGATTTAGCAGACGAACAAAGCCAAAAAGTTCGACCAGTTCTTGACTCTTGGTTGGAATGGCATCGCGCCAATCATTTACCTCGCTATGTTGTCAAATTAGAGGAGTGGGAAAAATTAGTTTTACAAGATTTAACCCCCGCTCAATTTTGTAAAGAAGTTGAGGTGATTAGAACATTTACTAATGAGGCCGTTGAAAAATTAATTCCAGCCCTCATTCCAATTGCTGAAACCCTAACCCCAGTGCAAATTCAAAATTGGAATAAGTATCAAGATGAAAGAGATAAAGAATTTGTTGAAAATTTTTCAAAGGGTGAAAAGGGTGAGATTATTAACAAAAAAAGACTAGAGCGCTCAATAGATCGAGCTGAAATGTTCTATGGAACACTTAGTAAAAGTCAAAAGGATGCTCTTGCAAAACGCTTAGAAAAAAGCTTGTTTAATGTGGAGCAGGTATTACCAGAGAGAAAACGAAGACATCTTGATGCTTTGAGTGCTGTAAAACTAGTCCAATCGGGAGCTAAACCTTATCCAACTTTAAAGACGGTGTGGGACCGAAATCAAAAATCTCCTGATAAAAAATATGAAGCTTACAGTGAAAAAATGTTACAGGATGGCTGCTCGCAATTATCAGAACTTCATAACAACATGAGTTTAGAGCAACGCAAAAAAGCTGCACAAAAGTTAAATGGTTTTAAAAAAGATTTTGAAAGTTTAATCAAACCTTAAATTTTTTTAACCTTTAACGGTGAGATAAAAATTAAAACGGCAATTGCGCCAATAAGATGTTTTAAGGTGTGTCCTGAGATGAGATTTTGTGAAAGCTTAAAAATTTCCACATCATAAAATTCTGTAACCTTTGCAAAACCATAAAGAATAATTAATGAAGCAAAACACGGACTTTGCTTTTGTGCTTTGGTTAATAACAAAGTTAATAGAATGAGTATAATTCCTCCAAACTGAAAAACAGCATAGGGAGTAAGATTGCCGTTATAATTCCAAATTAAAACGGTAAGAGGCGCTAGGATAATAAGTTCAGCTAAAGTGTGAAATCCAGATCGTTCAGATATTCTAATGCTTGCAAGCATTGCAAGTATAAAAGTGAAGACTAAGGTTAAGGCAAGTCGGTCAAAGACAAGGGTGAAATCATTTGGACTTAGATGGTAATAGCCACTTCCTAATCCTGTTAAAATAATTGAGATAAAGAATAGATTTAAGATAACTGAAAATGAATTTGATATTTTAATAAACTTATTATTATAAAAATTAAATAAGCCTAAAATGCCAACGATAATAAATGCAAGATTAGATAAAGTATCAAAGGCATTATTAACTCCAAACAATGCTCTCTGATCTGCAAAGTTGTGGTAATTTTGATCTTGTTGGATGCTGGGTAAAAATATAGCAAGGATAAGTAAAATAATTAAGCCACTAAGAAAACTTATTTCAGATTTGCTCATTTGAAATGATCATATAGTTTTATATAATAAAAATCTTATGAATTTAGAAATGATTGTCACAACAGTTCTTGCAATACTTACTTCGTTGCTACCAATCTTTTATAAAAAGATGACGGATAATACGGACTTTAATATGACTAGTCCTTATCTTTTATCTGCTGCTTTAATTTTAGGAATAAATACAGCTTGTCTTATTTATTCATTTTTCACTTATGGATTTTTAGAAACTTTATTTTTAATTATTGTTTATGTGATAATTTTAGGCTCTATTTTTTTAACTCAGTATCTGATTAAATTAAATTCAAAATAAATAAATTTTAAGCAACCATCTCTTTAGTCAATAAAATCAAGATTGATTCAGATCTTGTGTTGTTACAATTTTTGTAATTAAATCAGCTTTTTAAATTATGCCATCGGTTATTTTAAACGACACGATTTTAAAAGGGACTTTGTCTCAAAAAGATAGCATTACATTGGATGGAACCTTTATTGGCAACATCACCGCAGAAGAGATTATTGTTAAAGATCGAGGCACTATCAATGGCAATTTAAACGCAAGTGTGAACATTGAAGTAAATGGCAATGTGGTAGGTGATTTAAATTCTGATAAAATTCATCTAACAAGTTTTGCAAAAGTTCGAGGTAAATTATCTCATAAAAATTTATCTGTGGATGAAGGTGCGCAATTAGAAATTACTGCGCAAACTAGAAAAAGAATTTCTAATTTAAATAAAGAATAATTATGTTTTTTTCCTCAAATAAAAAGATCGATAATCGTATTGATGGCTTTTCGCACTTAGGGGAAGGCGCAAGTTTTGAGGGTGAAATTCATTGCAAAGGTGAAATTGAGATTGCAGGAAAAGTGAAAGGAAATATCTCAGCTAAAATTTTGAGAATATTAGAAACTGGAAAAGTAACAGGACACGTTAATGCTGAACGAGTTGAAATCTTAGGCTGCATGCTTGGCAACACGAGTTCATTGAATATTCATGTGGGTGAAAAAGGGGTGGTACGTGGAGATTTAAGGTTTGAAGAAAATTTAAGTGTTAATGAGGGTGCTGATATTTTAGGCCATGTGCAAAAGGCTAAAAAAGATAAAAATAAAAAGTTTGATTCAGACAAAATTAGATATTTAGAACACAATCAAAGAGCTTCTTAATACAATTTAGAGTTTAAAGTTAATAATTGTGAAATTTTCTTTAATAAAAAAAGAACTTCTATAAAGAAGAACTATGGTTATTGAAGCTTTAGTTGCCCTTGGCATTATTACAATTGCAACGGTGAATGCACCCGTTGAAACTAAAGCTCCGCAAGAAATAAAATCTGTTTCAACAACAATTGATACAAATAAAGCAGTAAAGCCAAAGGCAAAACCTAAGAAGAAAAAAGCTGCAAAAAAAGTTAATGTAGATCCTGCAAAACAACAGCCTACTAAAGAACTTGCAAAGAAAGAAACTGTAAAATCAGAATCTGCAAAACCAGAGCCTGTTAAAACAGTCAGTTCACCAGAGCAAAAATCTAATCAGTCTAATCTTCTTTATTATATTTTAGGTTTTCTAACCTTAGGAGCCACAGCTGCTTATTTTTATTTTAGGAAAAAAAGTCAAACTACAGATGCAAAAATTTACACCAGCGATGAATTGAAACAAAGTTTACAACAAGACACAGATAAATTTAAATATCAACCACCAACTCCTAACGCAGAGCCACAATCACAAAGTTCATCAGATCCAAAGACTGATGATGAGAATAAAAAATCTTAAAAAGTTTTTATAAAATATTATTTTTCTAAAAAAATAATTTAGCAATAAATGTATAAAGCGGGATTCCAATTATAATATTTATTGGAAAAGTAAGCCCTAAAGACATTCCAAAATAAAGCGATGGATTAGCTTGTGGTAGTGCGTATTTTAATGCAGCTGGCACTGCAATATAAGAAGCACTTGCTGATAAAACCATTAATAAAATAGTTTCTCCCAAATCTACTCCAGCAATTTTGCAAATAATTAAAGCTAATAAAGCATGAACGGGTGGTGCAAATATTCCATACACTAAAACATAGATAGGTTTGTTTAAAACTTGTTTAAAATTTTTAGCAACCATCAATCCCATATCCAGTAAGAAAAATGCAAGCATTCCTTTAAATAAATCAATTGAAAAAGGCGCCATTATTCTCTCTCCCGTAGATCCTGCAAAAAGACCAACGATCATAGCGCCAATTAAAAGTAACTGTGCACCGTCGGTGAAAGATTTGTGCAACAAGTTTAATGAACTTCCTTTTTTATTTGATTTTGCAGCATTTGCTAAAAAGACTGCAAGGATAATTGCAGGAGATTCCATTAATGCCATGGCAGCTGCCATATGACCGCCATAAGAAATTTGATTTAGATCTAAAAATTGACTTGCGGTAATAAAAGTAACCGCACTTACCGAGCCATAGGTTGCAGCAATTGCAGCTGCATCATAATTATTTAATTTTTTTTTAAGAAAAAAGTAACCAAGTATTGGAACTATAATTGCAAGCATTACCGCAATGGATAAGGTTTTTGCAATATCAATTGTTAATCCTGATTTTTGTAAAGCAAATCCACCCTTTAAACCCAGAGCCATTAACAGATATAAAGATAAAAATTTTGTAATTGCTGGAGGAATTTCTAAATTAGATCGAACAGCACCTGCAAAAACACCAAAGATAAAAAATAAAATTGCAGGATCTAGTATATTTTGCATTTATTTTAATTTTTTGTCAGTTCTATTATCATATTCTTCTTATTTGTCGTGATTTTAAATTTATAAATATTAATTTTATTAAAATTAGCTATTATTAGAAACCATGACTGCAAAAGAGATAAATAACATAAAGAATAATAAGGAAGTAATTAACCTATATGACCAATATGCACACGGTAAAATTACTAAAAGAGAATTTCTAGATAAAGTTCAAACGTTTGTACTTGGCATAAGTGCAGTTGCAGTCCTTGAAATATTAACGCCAAAATATTCCTACGCTAATCAAGTGGATCCAAATGACAAAAGTCTTCAAATAACTACAATCACATATCAATCTTTAAAAGGTCATGGTCCGATTAAAAGTTATGTGGTCAAACCAATTAACAGTAATGAAAAAACTCCAGTAATTTTATTAGTTCATGAAAATCGCGGATTAAACCCTTACATTATGGATGTTGCACGAAGACTGGCTAAAGAAAACTTTATCGCATTTGCTCCAGATGGTTTATCTGCAAAAGGGGGATACCCTGGCAATGATGATCAGGGCAGAGAAATGCAGGCATCACTGGATCAGGAAAAATTAAAACAAGATTTTTTTGCAGGAATTGAATATTTAGAAAAAAATTATAAGTCAAAAATTGGCACCGTTGGTTTTTGTTATGGTGGCGGGATGGTAAATCAGCTTGCCGTAAACTTTAAAAATATATCAGCAGCCGTTTCTTATTATGGTCCACAAGCAGATCTTAAAGATGTGCCAAAAATTCAATCTCCCCTAATGCTTCACTATGCAGAGTTTGATGAGAGAATTAATAAAGGCTGGCCAGATTTTGAGACTAGTCTAAAAGAAAATAAGAAAAATTATATTATTCATTATTATAAAGGCGTAAATCATGCTTTTCATAACGATACCACGCCAAGATACGATAAAGCTGCTGCAGAATTATCTTGGAAAAGATCAATGGATTTTTTTAAAAAATACTTAGCTTAAATTATTTAATTAAGTACTCTTTAAGTAAATGTATGAATTCCTAGCAACTCTTACGCTCATCATCCATTTTTTATTTATTTTATTTGTAATCTTTGGTGCTCTTTTATTCTTTATTAAACCTTGGATATTATATTTTCATATTCCAGCATTTCTTTATGGAGTTTATGTGGAATTAACCCAAAGTATTTGTCCGCTTACATATATTGAGAATTATTTTTTAACTAAAGCAAATCTTGCATCCTATTCAACCTCTTTTATTCAAAACTATCTTTATGCAATTATTTATCCAATCAACCTAACAAAAGAGATCCAAATCAGCCTTGCAATTGCTTTGCTGATTATCAATGGAATAATTTATGGGTTTATTATTAAGAGAAAAAAATTCTAAGCACCTTCGATGATTAGGCCAATGGATTTTGCATTCTTAAATCTAATCTCGCGGATGGGTTTATATTCCTCACTATTGTACCACTCTAAAGCTTTTTGGTAACTTGGAAATTGTATGACTACTGTTCTTGGATGAGGAAATGATCCTTCAATTTTTGTTGTAGTTCCACCGCGTACAATATATTTGCCACCAAACTTTTCTGTAATGGGCACAACCTTTTGGAGATATTCTTTATAATCTTCGGGATTAGTTACATTGATATTAAAAATTGCATAGCCAAACATTATCTACTCCAACCCTTTTTGTTAGTTTATACTTTAATTATATTTATTTAAGTTTTAAAGTCTAAAATCCTAAAATCCATAAAGTGAATAATAAATAGGAAAAATTATGATTGAAGTTGAAGGAAATTGTAAAAATCCAGATCAGGAAACAATAAAATATAGATTAAATCACACCATGCTTCGTGTGAAAGATCCTGTTAAGTCTGTGGATTTTTACACCCGTGTCATGGGTATGAAACTTTTACGCAAAATTGATTTTCCTGCTGCTAAATTTTCTCTATATTTTCTTGGAAGCTTTGATGAAAATGAAGTTAAGGATATTCCACAAACTGATGATGAAAGAAGAAGTTGGGTTCTTGCTCAAAAATCAATTTTAGAGCTGACTCATAATTATGGAACGGAAAGTGATGATAATTTTTCCTATCATCATGGCAATAGCGAGCCACGAGGCTTTGGTCATATTGCTTTTCGCGTTCCTGATGTTCAAAAAGCCTGCGAACGCTTTGAAAAAATGGGGGTAGTATTTCAAAAAAAACCATCAGAGGGCAAGATGAGCAACATTGCTTTTATTAAGGATCCCGATGGATATTGGATTGAAATTGTTTAAAGATTAGAAATGACTCGTGCTTTAATAATTTCAATCTGTTTTTCTTTCCTTGTTGGTTGCAATACTTTAAGTGATGCGCAAAAGGTAGAAGGGCAAGGCAAGAAAGTTTCCTATCAAGCTCCATTCAATAAAACATGGGATGCATCAGTTAAAGCACTTTCAAATTTAAAATTAAATGTAGCTAAACAAGATAAAAACCAAGGCACTATTTTTGCAGAAACTTCACTTACTTTTACAAGTTATGGTGAAATTATATCTATCTTTTTAAAAAAACAAACTGAGAGCATAACAACGGTTGAAGCCGTTTCAAAAAGAAAGCTTGAAACAAATATCTTTGCTAAAGAATGGGCAGATGAAATTCATCTCGAAATAGCTAAAGAACTTAAAAAATAATTACAAGTAAGTTTAAGTAAATTTAAATACTACTAGTGGTTGACAACTTTAGATTTTTATAATAAATTAATAATTCAGGATTAATTCCTGCGAGCTTTTAGCTCTCAAGTTTCGTAAGTCTTTAAAACTACGCTCCCTTAAATAAAGCCATTACTGGTGGGCATTTCAATTTAAAATTTTGTGTTTCAGCACAAAGCATTTTGCTGCGTGTTGAGAAAATTAATAATTTATTAAGAAGGAGCAAAGATGAAGACTATACGTAAGTTAAAAGTAGTTTCTGATCGAAAAATCAGAGCAAACAGAGAAAATGCTAAAAAGAGTACAGGCCCTGTAACTTTTGAAGGCAAACAGAAAGTGTCAGGTAATGCCATCACGCATGCTTTAACAGCAGAGCGTTTGGTAATTATCGGCGAAAATCTTGAAGAGTTTAATGCTTTTAAAGAAAGTATGCTGAAAATATATGAGCCAGTCGGAGCTTATGAAGAGGAGATTTTCATTAAAATCGTAGAAATTAAATGGAAACTTCGCAGAGTAACTTCAATTGAAACTGGAATTTTTGGTAATGAAATTTTAGAATTTGATGCAGATAGTAGCAAACCTAAATTTTCAGATAAGATTTTAGGAAATACGTTTACTAAAAATCATCAAAATTCAGTTAATAAAAATCAATCTTTAATAGGTGTTGCCTTTACAAAAGATTCCAATGCTGGAAGCGCTTTGTTAAAGCTTAATACAATTGAGGGAAGGTTGATTAGTAGAAGTCAGATGTATGAGGATCTTCTTTTTAGAACTCAAAAAAAAAGAAGAAAGGGAGGTAAAAAATGAAAAAAATTCATCCTTCCAAAATCAGTTATTATGCACGTAATAAAAGGCTTTTTTTATCAAATCCAAGGTACAAAAGCATGTACCGTATTAAAACAAAGCCAACTTTTACAAATGCATTTTTTAATACACTTATAAAAGAGGAATGTTCTAAATTTTTAAAAGAAAATGGTGAGCATATAAAAAAAGAAAATCCTGCTTTGTATAAATCAATAACCGGAAAAACTTTAGCATCAGAAACATCTAAGCCAGAAGAAGTTAACGAAAAAACTTCATATAGTGAGCTAGATGAATATCAGAAAATGAGAGATGCTCAGAGAAAAGCTGAACTTGAAAAGGCTAGAGCAAAGTTAAAAAAGAATGAAGTTAAAATTAACTTTGTGAAACCTCAAAAAGATTGGTCAATATATGGTGGGTGGGTAAATGCTCATGAGCCTTATTACAAAAATAAGCTTGGTTATACGCAGGCTTGGAGATTTGAAAAGCCAAAAAGGGAATATTATTGAGGATTTTAGAGAATCAGATTAAAGTGATACTTACTAATAAGGCGAACTTTGTAATGGGAAGCTGTATTTAGTGAGTGTCCTTAATCTTACTTTATCCTTTTCCTAAATTTTTATGACTGAAATAGTAATATTAATTACTTGTGGAATTGTAGTTTCATTTGTTGCTTATAATTTTTTTAAAGGCAAGAGTGGTGGGGATAATAATTTATTAAGCTCACAGCTTGCAGATTTGTTAGTGCGTTTTTCTAAAGTAGAGGAAGCCACTAAAAATATATCTAGTACACAAGTTTCAATTGATAATACCTTTAAAAGCTTTGAAGGTATGTTGAATGATAGACAAGAACGTGGTGCTTTTTCTGAGATGGAACTTGAAAAATTATTAAAAGATAGACTACCTTCGCAGTATTTAAAATTTCAACACACTTTAAGTAACAATAAGAGAGTAGATTGTTTAATTGATTTAGGAGAAGACTCACAAAAAATTGGCATCGATTCTAAGTTTGTTTTAGATAACTTTAAGAATTTGCGAGCTTCTAAGACGGATGAAGAAATTAAAAGATATAGAAAGTTATTTGAAGATGATGTTTTAAATAACATTAAGAAAATTTCAAATGACTACATCATAAGTGGTGAAACTACTCCCCATGCCATCATGTTTATTAGATCTGAGGCAGTTTACCGTGAGATTAGTGAGGGTAATTTAGTTGCAAAAGGATTAGAGAAGAATGTTTTAATAGTATCTCCTTCATTACTTTGGGGATTATTAAATACCTTGCGAATGTTTTTAAAAGACTCTGAGATGAGTAAAAAAGCGCAAGTAGTCATTAAGGAGATTGGTATAATTGGCAAAGATATTGGCCGCTTAGTAGAGCGGGTTGCTGATGTTGAGAATAGATTTAATCAAGTTAGTGAGCAATTTAGAGGCATTAAAGTTTCAGCAGATAAAATTCAAAGCAGAGCAGAAAAGATTCAAGAATTAGAATCTAAGGATGAGATTACTAAATGAACTATGTATTTTACGACTTTGAGACAAGTGGTAGATCAAGCTCGTGGGATCAAATTATCGAAGTTGGTGCTATTTTAGTAAACGATGATTTTCAAGTTCTAGCAGATCCACTTAATATTAGATGTTCACTAAAGCCAGGTCTCGTACCTGAGCCTTACGCATTAATTGTAAATAACACTACACCACAAATTCTTCGCAAAACAAATTTATCTCATTATGGAATGATTTCACAAATGCACGAGCAATTTTCAAAATGGTCGCCTGCAGTGTTTGTTGGATATAATTCAATTTCTTTTGATGAAGAGTTCTTGAGAAAGAGTTTATTTAAAACTTTGAACGAACCTTATCTTACTCAGTATTCTGGTAATAAACGTGGTGATATTTTAGGTCTTATTCGAACCGCACATTTGTATTACCCAAATTGCATTAAAACTCCAATGAGCGATAAAGGAAATGCAGTATTTAAACTTGCAGAATTAACAGAGATGAATGGCATCAAACATGATCAAGCACACACCGCTTTATCAGATGTGATGGCAACAGTTGAGATTGCAAAAATTATTAAAGATAAAGCACCATCCGTTTGGAAAGCAAGTTTGATGACTACGAGCAAGACTGAAGTGAATTCCATTGTTGAAAAAGAAAAAATATTTTGCGTGAATGAATACTTTTATGGCAAAGCTCGTCCCTTTGTAGTCACCTTTGTTTGCTTTCATCCAAAGTATAACTGGCCACAATGTTTTGATTTAAAAAGTGATCCCAGCTTATATTTAAAAATGCCATACGCGCAGCTAAAGGAGGAATTAAAGAAAAGTCCAAAAGTAATTAGAAGTGTTAAAAATAACAAGCATCCTGTGATTATGAGTCCAAGTTATGCAAAAAACTTTGAAGGATATAAACAATTAGGAGCTGATAAATTATTAGAGCGGGCCAATATGATTCAATCTAATAAAGAATTTAAAGATAGAGTTGCTAAAATTTTAAGTGAAGAGGCTGAAGAGAAAGAAGCATTAGATTCACAAATTGGAGTTATGGCAGAGGAGAGTATTTATGCAGGTGGCTTTGCAAAACCAGAGGATCAAAAAATGATGGCTGATTTTCACAAATCCGATTGGAAAGGAAAATTACATTTAAGCGAAAAATTTTCAGATGAAAGATTTTCTTATTTTGCAAAAAGATTAATTTATGAGGAAAACCCTGAGGTTTTAGGAAAAGATGAATATAAAAAAATTCACCGTGCTATTGCTGGGCAAATTTTAAGTACTAATGATGAAAAATGGAATACCGTTCCAAAGGCTTTTAAGGATATTGATGATTTGCGTGTGAAATACGAGGAATTAAAGGATGAAAAAACCTTAGCAATGCTTGATGATTTGAGTGAATATATCGAAGAAATTCAAAAAAAATATGAGAGTGCTTAGTTGATAAATGACATTTAAAGATCCTAAAATTAAAAGTGCCGACATTACTCCAAAAGAAGTATTTAAGAATCGTCGAAATTTACTTAAAATTTTAACCCTTGGATCTTTAGCTGCAGGATTTAGTTCTTCACTACAAAGTGATGCCTTTGCAGTGGGTGAAAGTAATAAAAAATTAAAAGCTAAATTTAATAAAAAATATTCAGTAAATGACAAACAAACATCTTTTAAAGATGCAACAACTTACAATAATTTTTATGAATTTGGCATGGATAAGGATGATCCAGCTCGATATGGTAAAAGTTTAATTACTCGACCTTGGACTGTTAGCGTTGAAGGCTTAGTTCAAAAGCCTCAAGTATTTGATTTTGATAGTTTGATAAAACTTTCTGTTATGGAAGAGAGAGTTTATCGAATGCGTTGTGTTGAGGGGTGGTCAATGGTTATTCCTTGGAATGGTTTTTCATTATCAAATTTATTAAATAAAGTTGAACCATTAGGTACTGCAAAATATGTTGAGTTTGTAACCCTTGCAGATCCAAAGCAAATGCCAGGATTAAGTTCATCTATTATTGCTTGGCCATATTTAGAAGGACTTAGATTGGATGAAGCAATGAATCCACTTACACTTTTAACCTTTGGAATTTATGGAGAAGTTTTGCCAAATCAAAATGGTGCACCTGTTAGAATTGTTATTCCTTGGAAGTATGGATTTAAAAGTGCAAAATCCATTGTTAAAATAAGATTAACCGATAAAGAACCCGTCACTAGTTGGCATCGAACAGCCCCAATGGAATATGGTTTTTATTCCAATGTAAATCCAAATGTCAGCCATCCGCGTTGGTCGCAATCAACGGAACGCCGAATTGATGGACGAAATATTTTCTCATCTAAAATTAAAACAGAAATGTTTAATGGTTATGGAGAACATGTTGCAGGGCTTTATGCAGGCATGGATCTTAGAAAATTTTATTAATTCATAATGAATATAAATTTGGCAAAGCGCATTGTTTTTGTGCTTGGGTTAATTCCATTATTAAGATTATTTATTTTAGGATACTTGGATGATTTAACTGCTAACCCCATTGAATTTATCACTCGCTCAACAGGCACTTGGACAATTACTTTTTTATGTTTAACACTTGCTATGAGTCCACTTAGTTGGATCACTGGTTTTTCTCAGTGGGTGCAGCTTCGAAAAACTTTAGGTTTGTTTACTTTCTTTTATGGATTTTTGCATTTTACCATTTGGTATTGGTTAGATCATGATTTTAATTTTACAGCCATGATCAGTGATGTGATCAAAAGACCATTTATTACCATGGGATTTATTGCCCTTCTTATTATGAGTTTACTTGCAATAACTTCAAATCAAGCAGCAATGCGTTTACTTGGGGGAAAGTGGAAAATCCTGCACCGATTCATATATTTAATCGCAATTTTAGCTGTGATTCATTACTTCTGGCACAAGGAAGGAAAAAGAGATTTTTTAGTTGTGTACATTTATACGGGTATAATTTTGTCCTTACTATTTATCCGCATTCCATTGATAAAAAGATTTATAAAAAATAAATAATAGTTAAAAAATAAGTGGAAAATCTAAGCTCTGTAGTTGACAATTAAATTATGCTTATTATGTTCATCCTATAACAACTCAAGAGATTCTATGCCAACCATAAAAGTTACCGATGAAAGCTTCGATCAAGTCGTATTAAAAAGTGAAAAACCTTTTCTACAACGTTTTACTGCGGAATGGTGTGGCCCCTGCAAAATGATAGCTCCTATGCTTGAAGAGTTGTCCGTTGAACTTGCTGATAAAGTTTCATTTGGTGTTCACAACATTGATGATGAACCTAATACGCCAACTCGTTTTGGTGTGCGAGGAATTCCTACAATGTTATTATTTAAAGGTGGCAAAGTTGTAGATACGAAAGTTGGCGCTTCTTCAAAGCAGCAAATTAAAGATTGGATTTTATCTAAGATTTAATTTTTATTTAAAACTTCACCCATTAAATATAACGATCCAGTGATCAGGATAATTGCATTTGAATCTTCATTTGCAATTTCATGAAGTGCTTCAGTGATGCCTTGTGAAGGGGTGGCTTTAATTCCAAATTCATTTGCAACTTTTGCTAAAATTTTAGGATCTTGTGAGTTGTCTTGTTCTGGAATTGAAATAGTTTTAATTGCAGTAATCGTTGAAGTGAAATGTTTTAAAAACACTTTAGCATCTTTGGTATTTAGCATTCCTAAAATCATATAAATTTTTTTACCCTTTAATGTTTCTAAAAATTTACTCACAGCCTCTGCTGCAGCTTCATTGTGTGCACCATCTAGATAAAGTTGATTGTTTGGATTAATGTAATCTAATAATTTTCCCTTAGTTATTTTTTCAAGGCGCGCTCGATGTTTTACATTTTTTAATGCTTGATTTAGTTTATTAGTATCAAGTTTTTTTAATATCTTTTGTGCTGCTGCAATGGCAGTGCCCGCATTAATGAGTTGATGATCGCCTTGTAGATTTGGTAAATCTAAATCAAATAAAGATTGATCATCTTGGTAAATAAATCTGCCATTTTCTTTGCTCACTTGAAAATCTTCACCAAATATAAATCTTGGCGAATTATTATTTTCAGTTTCTTTATCAATCTGCTTTAATACGGATGAAGATTGTTTTGATATTATAATTTGTGTTTGTTGTTTTAAAATTCCACATTTTTCAGCTGTAATTTTCTCTAAAGCATTTCCTAAAAACTCCATATGATCATAACTGATTGGAGTTATTATTTGAGCAATGGGCTTATTAATTACCGCCGTTGTATCAAGGCGTCCGCCAAGTCCACATTCAAGTATGGTGTAATCTGCAGGTTTATTTTTAAATGCTAAATAAGTTGCAGTAGTCGTTGCTTCAAAAAAGGTCACAGATAACTGATGTTTTTCTATTGCTTTCATTGTGGTTGTTAAGACTTCATTAAGGAATTCATCGCTAATTTCTTTATCTTTTAAGATTATCCGCTCATTAAATCTTTGCAGATGTGGAGAGACATAAAGGTTTACTGTTTTATTGTGGTGCTCGAGGATGGATTTTAAAAATGCACATGTGGAACCTTTTCCTTTGGTGCCCACACAATTGATGACATTTTTTAATTCATCTTGCGGGTTATTTAATTTTTGTAAAAGAACTTTAATTCTATCTAAAGATAGGTCTATTTTTTTAGGATGGAGGCTGAGTAATCGATCCAAGAGGGCTTTGTTGTTGATCGGTGATGAGGCTTGAGTCACTTAAGAAGACCTTATTTTTATTAGTAAGTTGTAATATTAAAGTACTTATCACTTTTGGTAAATCTTTTCTTTGCACCACCAAATCAATTTGACCTTTATCTTTTAAATATTCTGCCGTTTGAAATTCAGCTGGCAACTCCTCTCGAACTGTCTCTTTAATAACTCTAGCTCCTGCAAAGGCAATGAGCGCTTTTGGTTCTGCAATATTAATATCACCAAGTAGTGCAACGGATGCTGTGGTTCCGCCTGTGGTTGGATCTAAACAAACGGAGATGAAGGGAAGTTTTTCTTGTTTTAATGAATTGATAGCTGCAATCATTCTTGGCATTTGCATTAATGATAAATTAGATTCTTGCATTCGCATTCCACCTGAACAAGAAAAGAAAACGTAGGCAAGTTTGTTGGTGTAAGCAAATTCAGCTCCAGCAACAAATGCTTCTCCTGCAGCTCTTCCAACGGATCCGCCCATAAAATTAAAATTCATCGCGCCTGCAACAAGGTAAACATTATTAACTTTTCCCGTTGCAAGCATTACCGAGTCATGTTGACCTGTATCTTCACGCGCTTGTCTTAATCGAAGTCCGTAAGTTTTAGAATCTGTAAATAGTAAAGGATCATCGATTGCAGGAAGCATAGGGGAGATTTCTTGATATTGCCCCTCATCAAAAAATAATTGAAATCGCTCTTTTGGTTCGATGCGGTGATGTTTATTACATTTATTACAAACATATAAATTATCCTTTAAATCCTGTTTGTATAAGACCGCACCACAGGAACAATTTTCCCATAATTTTCCCTCAGGGCCGATTTTAACGCGAAATAGATTTTTTATTTTAGGCTTAAAGCGCTTAAATTTATCGGTAATCCAGTTCATATTTTAGATTTTAGCAATTTTACTAAATTCGTTAATGTTTTAACAGGACTTCTCTTTTTCTTTAAAGAGTCAGAAATTCCTTTACATAATTGACTGCCCACCACCAAACCATCTGCTTGTTTTAAGGATTGAATAGTTTTCTCCGTAATTCCAAAGCCTATTACAATATTTTTATCTTTATTAATTTTTTTTATTTTAAAATAATTTTTTAATATTTGTTTCGGTGTTACTTTTAATTTTCCACCTGTCGTTGATAGCATGGAAATATAATAAATCATGTCGTGGGAGTGTTTAATGATCTGTTTCATTCGCTCAGTTGATGTTGTAGGCGCAAGTAATTGGATAAAATTCATGTGATGTTTTTTACATTTATCTGCAAATTCTTTGTTTTCTGGAAAGGGTAGATCCACCACAATTAGTCCATCTACTCCTATGTTTTTGCATTTATTTAAAAATTTACTCTCACCATATTGCAGGATCTGATTAAAATAGCCCATCAGGATCGTAGGCTTTGCAGATTCTACTTTTTTAAAGTTTTTAACAATTTCAAATACATCATTTAATTTTGTTCCATTTTTTAAAGCACGATACGAACTGTTTTGAATTTGTTTTCCATCTGCAACGGAAGTGTTGTGGGGCATTCCAATTTCGCAAATATCAACGTAAGGTGAAATTGCTTTTAAAATATCCAATGTCATTTTTTTATTACTATCACCTGCAACAATGTAAGTGAGCAGAGCAGGTCTTTTTTCTAATTTACAATTTTCAAAGGCTAGGGTGATATTTTCGTTAATCATGATCTTTTCCTAGTCGCTTTGTTAAAATTAATTCATCTTTTTTTGCATCACCGCAAGAGTTTACAACGATGATAGTATCTTCACTTAACTTTGGCGCAAGTTTGATAGCCACAGCAAAGGCGTGTGATGGTTCTAAACTTGGTCTTATTTTTTCATTCTTTGCAATGAGTTGATAAGCAGCTAATGCCTCTTCATCTGAGACAGCAGTGTATCTTGCTCTTTTTGCATCTTTTAAAAAACAATGCAGAGGTGACACGCCAGGATAATCAAGGCCTGCACTAATGGATGCAGTTTCACTAATTTGTCCTTCTTTATCTTGCACTACATATTGTGCAGCGCCATGTAAAATTCCAATCTTAGATTTATTAGTTAAAGGCGCAGCATGCAGTTTACTACTCTTAGGTCCGCCCGCTTCAACTCCAATAAATTCAACTTGTTTTTTATTATAATCCATAAAGGAATTCCAAAAGCCAATTGCAGAAGAGCCACCGCCTACACAATTAATTAATTTTAATTTCTTTGGAATTTTTCCAAATTCCTCTTTCAACTGAACAATAAGTTCCCTTGAAATTTGAGCCGTACTCCAAGCACAAATTTTAACAAATATATTTGGTCCAACTGTTGAGCCAACACACATGTGCGTCGTGTCACAATTTGAAACCCAGTAGCGCATACATTCTGAAACTGCATCCACCAATGTTTTGCTGCCAGAATCTACTGGAATTATTTCAGCACCATTTGCACGAATGGCATCACAATTTGGTTTTTGCCTTGCCATATCTTTGGTGCCCATAAATATCTTACATTTTAGACCAAATTTTTTTGCAGCCATGGAAAGCATTTTTCCAGCATATCCTGCACCAGTGTCACCAATGATATATTTTTTACCTGCGTGTTTACAAATTAATGCATGAACGATGGCATTATAAATTTTATGCGCTCCACCATTAGCTTCGCTTACAACCTTTGCATAAATCTGTGCGCCACCTAATTGATGGGATGTGTTGTAAAGTTTTATAAATGAAGTAGGTGTACCTACGTAATTTTTAAAATAATAATCCCGTTCTTTAATAAATTTTTTATCTTTTCTAAGTTTATTAAAAAGCTTGGTAAGATCTTCAATGGGTTTTTTAAGGGTTTCTGGAACAAAATTTCCACCAAATTTACCAGCATATAAATAGTTTTTATCGTGCTGATCGATGATGGGTTTTCTCTTTTGTATTCTAATCATGATTTAACTTTATCTAAAAATTCAATAATTTTTTTATTACTTTTAATTCCTCTACTTTTTTCAACTCCTCCTGAAATATCAATACCATAAGGCTTATACTTTAAAACCTCGTCCAGATTATTAATATTAATTGAACCTGCAACTAAATAAGGTTTTGTTATTTTAAGATTTTTTAAAATCTTCCAGTCAAATTTTGCACTTTTCTCCATAGCCGGACTATCAAATAGAAACATATCCACTTCATCTTCAAATTCTTTAAATGTTTTTGCACTACTTTCATCGGTGACTTTAATGGCTTTGATAATCTTTTTATTATATTTTTTTTTTAACTCTTTAACTCTTTTCAAATTCTCATCTCCATGTAGCTGAAGATAATCAAAATCTTTTTGAATATATTCAATAAATTGATTAGTTTCATTTACGATTACTGCAACTTTATTAATATGACTTGGAATATTTTTTACAAGTTTAGTTGCTTGTTTTGGAGTTAAGTTTCTTGGTGATTTTTCATAAAAGACAAAGCCTAAATAATCAACTTTATGATCAATTGCAGTTTGGATGCTTGCAGCATCGGTCATGCCACAAATCTTAACTATTGTTTGCATTTAAATTAAAGCGTTTAAAACTTTTTTAATGTTAGTTTTAGGATTTCCTTTAGTAATGTCCCTACCAATGACTAGATGGGTTGCACCAAGTTTTAGCGCTTGTTTTGGGCTCATCACACGTTTTTGATCTTGGACTTTGTTAGATATTCGAATTCCAGGCACTACTATTTCAAAATTTTTTGAAACTTTTTTCACCTTTGTTATTTCATGAGCGGAACAGACAATACCGTGAATTTTTGCAAGTCTTGCAGTTTGTGCAAGTTTTTGTACTTGTGTTTGAATAGGTGTGTTTGATCCCATTTGTTTTAAATCTTTATTAGTAAGCGAGGTTAAAATGGTCACTGCTAATATTTTCATTTTTTTATTAGTCTCAGATTGCGCTTTTTTTGCAGCCTTCATCATTTCTAATCCGCCACTTGCATGAATGGTTAGATAATCAGGACTTATATCTCTTAAGCTTTTGATTGCCTTATAAACAGTGTTTGGAATATCTTTTAATTTTAAATCTAGAAATATTTTTACATTTTTATTTTTAAATTTTTTTACAGCCTCACGGCCACCTTTAGAGCAGAAAAACTCAAGGCCGAATTTAGCGCCATAAATATAATTTTTTGTTGCATTAATAATTTCACTTGCGCGCTTGTGGTTGTTTGTATCAACCGCAACAAAGATGGGTTGTTTTTTCATTAAATTTTTCCGTCGTACATATCTTCAATTATTTTATCTATTTCTTCAGGTGTACGATTTGAGTTAATTCTAAATTTTAGATCTTTTGCCATTCTAAATGCGATACTTTTCTTTATTCCAACTTGAACTTTCTCGCCAGTTCTAGGGTTTCTTGCTTCTCTAGGTTTTCTAGTTTTAACATGCCAAGATCCCATAGATCTAAGTTCTATTCTTTGACCCTGTGCAAGTTGGTTGCCTAAATGTTTAAATACCAATTCAACCATTCGCTCCACTTGAGCATGATTTAAATATTTGTATCGGATGGCTAGATCTTGAATGAGGGTAGATCTTTTCATTAACCCTATTTTTATGGGTAAGTGATTGAACTTACAATCTTTTTATAGTTGTGGAGATTATTCTTCTACTTTATCTTTTTTAGACTTTTTAGGCTTTTTCTCAGCAGTAAGGGCAGGCCCTAGGATATCTGCAAGGGCAGCACCAGAGTCGACGTTTTTGTATTTCTTAATCGCTTCTTTTGTTTGTTGTTCTTCTAATTTTTTAACAGATAATTCTACTTTTCTTTCTTTTTCATCTAAGTGTACGATCATTGCATCTAAAGCATCACCCACTGCAAAACGATTTGTTCTCTGATCTGCCTTTTCAACTGCAATTTCTGCTCTTTTAATAATGACTGGGAAACGTTTCTCACCCACATTCACTCTAATATAAGAGTCTAAGATTTCAGCTACTTTTGCAGTAACAATGTCACCTTTTTTCTTACCTTTAAATACATCAAACGGATCATCTAACAGAGCTCTAACTGATCCATTTACTTTATCATCTTTAATATCAATGATTTTAAACTTTACAGTGTCACCTTTTTTGTAATTATTTAAAGCCTCTGAACTCTCAGAATAATCTAATTGTTTATAATGAATGAAGACATCAATTTCAGAATCTCCAGTATTTAAGAAAATACCAAATTCTTTTTTATTTACAATTTTCGCTTCAACGACTGAATTAATTGGATAACGTTTTTTGAAATCTTCAATTGGATTTTCTTGAGTATCTTTATAAGACAGAACCAGTTTCTTTTTCTCTAAATCTAACTCTTTTAATTTAACTTTTACCACATCACCCACTTTAAATACTGTTCGAGGATTTACATTTTTATTTAAGTGTTTGATTTCAGAGGTGTGAATTAATCCTGCAATTCCTGCATCTAGCTCAGCAAAGGCACCAAAGTCAGTTAATTTAGAAATTTTAACTTCATAAACTTCACCTACTTTAAATTTATTTTCAATACCAATATATGGATCAGGCGTCATCGCTTTAATTGAAAGCGACATTCTTTTTTGTGTATTATCTATTTCTAAAATCTGCGCTGTTACTTCTTCACCTACTGTGAAAATTTCTTCAGGGGATGAAACTCTAAGATGAGAAATCTCTGATGTGTGGAGTAGACAATCTAAAGACTCAACGGATACGAATGCACCATATGATTGGATAGCTTTAATTTTTCCTTTAACCACATCACCCACTTTAAATTTAGCAAGTACTTCATCCTTGCTCATATTTTTAGACTCTTCTAATAAAACTCTTCGTGATGCGATCACGTTCATTCTAATATTGTCGATCTTAATGATTAAAAATTCTAACGGTTTATTAATAAAGTCATTTGGGTTTCGAATAGGAGAGTCTGCAAGTTGTGATGATGGAACGAATGCTTGAATTCCAAATATCTCGCAGGCAAATCCGCCCTTAACACTACTTTTAATTGTACCAGTAACTTTTGTTTGGTCGTCAAAGGCTTTTTGAATTCTGTTCCAAGATTTTACTCGTTTTGCTTTTTCACGAGATAAAATAACTTCACCGTGTTTAGACTCTAATCGTTCAATAAATACTTCAAGCTCGTCTCCAACTTTTAATGTTTCAAGTTCTTCACTTGTAAGTTCACTCTTATTAATTACACCTTCAGATTTTAAGCCAACATCGATGAGTACAATTTTTTCTTCAATTCTTGAGACGATACCGTTCACTAATGAACTTTCTGCGGTAACTCTCTTATCTAGATCTTGCTGAAGTAATGAGGCGAATTCGTTGTTCGATGAGTCTTCGTTATAGGCTTTTATGTTTTGTTGCATTCAGTAGTTTAATTTTATTCCTTATCACTTCGTCTATTTCGACAAAGGCGGCTTTTGTATTATAAAAAGAACTATCTAGCAATACAGCATCTTTTGCTGGTTTTAAGCTAGAAATCTTACGATGAGTGTCTTCGTAATCTCTTCTTTTAATATCACTCTTCACTTTGCTTAAGGTCGTGTTAATTCCTAATTTTTTATACTCTTTAAATCTACGCACCGCTCTCACATTTAAACTTGCTGTTAGATAAACTTTCACATGAGCATCTGGAATAATCACGGTTCCTATATCTCGTCCATCTAAAATAGAGCCTTTGAATTTTTTTGGTGGATTATAAGCAAGGTTATGCTGAACTTTTTTCAGCATTTGTCTTATTCTTTTCTTCTTCGAGATAATAGATGCAATTTTTGTAATTGGTTCTGTTGTTAGTCTTTTATCTTTTAACTTTTTAAGAGTTAATTTCTTAAGTGCTTGTTTTAATTTTTTATAATTAACCTTTTGATCTTTACTCTGATAAACTTGTAAAGCAAAGTATCTATAAAGTTTTCCAGAATCTAAATGGAGTAGTTTGTATTTTTTTGCAATTTGTTTAGCTAAAGTGTTTTTACCAGAAGCCGCTGGTCCATCAATTGCAACACGTAATCGATCTACTTTGTTTTTCAATTTTTTTTAATTTTGTTAATGGTTTTTGTAAAACTTGGAAAACTTGTTTTTACATAATTAAAATCTTTAATTTTAAAAGGTTTATTTAAAACTTGGGAAAGAATGTAGAAGGACATGGCAATTCGATGATCGCCTTTTGCATCAATTTTAATTTTTTTATTAAGTTTAAAGGAATTTGTTCCTGTAATTTTTACAGAATTTTTTGTAGAGCTAATCTTAACACCTAGTGGTTTAAGACCTAGTTCCATTGATTGAATTCTATCGGATTCTTTTACTCGAAGTTCTTCTATACCTTTAAATTGTGAAGTTCCTTTTGCAAAACATGCAGCAATGAAAAGAATAGGGTATTCATCAATTAAACGTGGTGCCATTTTTTCAGGAACTATAGCTGCTTTTAAATTAGAACTTTTTGCCTCAATATCACCAACCAATTCACCACAAATTATTTTTTTATTTTTAATTTTTATCTTAGCTTTCATTTTCTTAAGCACATCTAAAATTCCAGTTCGGGTTGGGTTGAGTAAAACATTTTTAATAATAACCTTTGAATTTTTAGAAATTAACGCAAGTATGATCATAAAAGCTGCAGAGGAGATATCTCCTGGAACAGAAATATCCTTTGCATCAATTGGCGTTTTACCAAAGATTGAAATAATTTTTTTATTTTTTGATTTTTTGATTTTAATATTAGCATTTAAATATTTGAGCATGATTTCAGTGTGATCACGGGTTTCAAAACGCTCTTCTAAAGTTGAAATTCCTTTTGTATTTAATGCTGCTAAACACCAAGCCGATTTTAACTGTGCACTTGGCACATTTAATTTTTGATCATTTTGCAATCCAACGTAAGAGCCTAAAAATTTAAAAGGCATGGTATTTTTATTTTCTGGCAGCGCATTTGCACCAAATTCTCTAAGTAAATTAATCACTCTACCCATAGGTCTTTTGGATAAAGACTTATCCCCTGTAAAATTTATTGTGATTGGATATGTTGAAAGCAATCCCATTAGCAATCTAGCTGTGGTTCCGCTATTTCCACAATTAATGGTGCCATTATATTCTTTAAGTCCGCCAACCACTAAACCATAAACATAATAATCTTTTCCTCGCTTAATTATATCTACACCAAATTTTCTTAAAGCATTCATGGTGCTAAAAACATCCGCAGACTCTAAAAGATTTGTAACTTTAACAATTCCTGTTGCTTGTGAGCCAATGATGAGTGCCCGATGTGAAATAGATTTATCGCCTGGGATATTGATAGTTCCGACAAATTTTGGCAATTTTTTATCCATTTTGCTGATTTTTTATTAAGTTGATAATTACATTAAACTTTATATACAAGCAAAAATTAATCGATCAAATTTAACAATATTTAGAGGCTACATTGGATAAAAAAAACTGGGGAACTAAAAGACTTTGTGAGTGTGGTAAAAAATTTTACGATTTTAATAAAAACCCAATCCTTTGTCCTTGTGGAAAAGTTCAAACCTACGAAGATAAATTTGCAAAACTTGTAGCTGCAAAACCAGTAGATAAGAAAAAAGAAATTGATCCAGATGCAATAGCAGATGGAGAAGATTTTGTAGCGAAAGAAGATCAAACTGAAGAAATGGTTATTTCTTTAGATGATCAAAAAGAGATCGAAGAAACTTTAGAAAAAGAACAAGAAAATTAGAAAGTATTATTTTTTATTCAATTTCTTAAAAAATAGGTTTATAGGACTTTTAAATATTAATTTATATCTTAAAGATTTCAGATATTTATCAATGTTATTTTGGTTTATATTTTTTCCTATACCATTTTCTATACATATTAATTCAGGGTTATATTTTCTTAAGTTAATATTTTTTAATACTTTATAATCCTCTCCTTCAATATCGATTTTTAAAAAATCGAATTGTTTTAAATTAATTTTAAAATTTTTGATAATTTTTTCAAAAGTAAAAATTTTTATTTTTTTTTTAATATAAGAATTTTTATGATATTTTTTTATCATATCAGAATAATTCTTATGAATAGATATTTCCGTACTTAGAATATTATTATTTGGAATGTAAACTATTCCGATTTTGTTTTTATTAGATATTGCAGAGCATATATTTATATCTCTTGGTCTCCAAATATCAAATAAATCGATATTAATCCTCATAAGATCTATATTTAGACCGCTCCATCCCTTTTTATAAAGAAGGTAAGTATTATTAAGCTTAAAAGGATGATTGCAGCCAATATCAATATAATTACCTAGTTTTTTTTTTTTAAAAAATTTTTCAATAAAAATATCGTCACTAAACTGAGAATAGCTTTTCTGATAAATATATCTAAAGTTTCTAATATATAAATTGTAGTATAGGTAAATTTTATATAATATTTTATTTTTTATGGCTAAAGACAAAAAGAACCTTTTTTTAAACATTTGTGAGCTTATTAGTTAAACTTTCTTTTTTGACTTTCAGTTCTAAGTTGACCACAAGCTCCTAAAATGTCTTGTCCGCGTGATCTTCTAATTGTTGAAACATAACCTGCGTCTTGAATAATTTTAGAAAAACTTTCCATCTCTTTTCTTTCAGTTGGCATATAATTAACTCCAGGCCACGGATTAAATTCGATTAAATTAACTTTACAAGGAAACTGGGCCATTATTTTTGTAAGTTGTTTTGCACATTCTTTACTATCGTTAATGCCTCTTAACATAACGTATTCCAAGGTAATCTTTTCATTTACAGTTTTTGCATAATATTTGCATTGTTCTATAAGATCTTTAATTTTAAATTTTTTATTAATTGGCATAATTAATTCACGAATTTCATCAGTGGGTGCATGTAAAGATAATGCTAAATAAGTTCTAATTTCTCTCGCAGCTTGCGGAATTTTATCTGCAATTCCAGCGGTTGATACGGTTATTTTTTTAGATCCATAATTAAGACCGTCCTTATCTTTTAAAATTTCAACAGCCATTTTAACATTGTCATAGTTATAAAAAGGCTCACCCATTCCCATTAATACAATGTTGGTAATTATTTTTTGTTCCTGCCAGTCATTTAATTGTTCTTTAGCAATCATTACTTGATTAACAATTTCAGAAAAATTTAAATTTTTTACCAATCTTTGAGTTCCGGTATGACAAAACCTACAGTTTAGAGTGCAGCCAACTTGTGAAGAAATACAAAGGGTTCCTCTGGTTTTTTCAGGAATAAAAACACATTCTACTTTATTTCCATCTAATAATTGAATTAGCCATTTGATAGTCCCATCCGATGATTTTTGTGTATTTGCAATTTTTGGTTTTTCTAAAGAAATGTTTGAGGATAATTCTCCTCTAAGCTCAATGGGTAAATTTGTTAAATGATTAAACTCTGAAAGTCCTTTTTTATACACGGCTTGCCAAAGTTGTTTAGCACGCATAGATGTTTTTTTTTCCTCGATATTTAAATCAGTAGTTAAAAACTGCTTTAAAGTTTGCAGATTAAAATCAAAGAAGTTTTTTAAACTCATGACCGTTAGTTTTACTAGAAATTTTTTAAATTACTTTGAAATTTTAACTTAAAATCTGTTTTATCGTTTTAGTTTCACCGATTTTAAAAAGAATGGCATCTTTTTCTTGATAGCCATAGTTTTTAGCATTTACTAAAAATTTAGTTGGAGGTTCAAAGGGGTCCTCTAAGGACATTAAAATAGTTCCCCAATGCGTGCCGATTACTTTTTTTGCTTTTAAGTTTTTTGCAATATCCAAAGCTTCTGCAGGATTAGCATGGGAGTATTTCATAATATCAACCGGCTCATATGCGCCGATATTTACAAACACTATATCAATTGGTCCATATTCTTTGCCTAGTTTTTTATAAACTTCACCTGTTGCTGTATCGCAGCAGAATAAAATTTTCTTTCGTTGATATTCAATTAAAAAGCTTCCCCACAATGTTCGATTACGATCAAATACTTCGCGTCTAGACCAGTGGATAGCTGGAAGAAAAGTTATTTTTAAATCTTCCAACTGCTTTTCTTGATACCAATCCATTTCTGTAACATCTTTAAAACGAAAATCTTTATAAAATTTTGAAAGTTTTAATGGACATAATACTGCTGCTTTTTTATGTGGAAAATTTTTTGTAGCTTCAGTGTCTAGGTGATCATAATGATTATGAGTGAGCAGTAATAAATCAATTTTTGGAAGTTCTGATAATTTTATGGCAGGATCAATGTATCTTCTTGGACCGAAAGCAAGCGGACCTGCATTGGGAGAAAAGAACGGATCAGTAATTATAGTTTTGCCACCTAAGCGAATTAAAAAAGTTGTATGCCCAATCCAAGTAACAGTATCTTCATTTTCAAGTGCAGTTAATTCACTGAGTACATTTTCTTTTGGCACAACATGTTCTTCAGGAATTTTAACTTTTATTTTTTGCCGCTCCTTATTGAACTTAAACCAAGGAAATTCATAATCTAATTGTTCAACGCTTCCTTCAGGATTTCTGAAGGTTCCATCGGGCAAGTGGTGATAGGGTCTAATATAAGACTCTTCAGTTTTAAATACTGTACTTGTATCCTCAGTTTTTTTACCATCCCGGTTTGTAACTGGAACGGAGGTACAGCTTGCAAGAAACATTAATAATGCAGAATAGGATTTGTCTTTTATAAATCTGAAGAAATTTCGTTTATTATTAAAGACGTCCATAGGTAGAGTTTGTAAACTAATTTTATGTTATTTTGTTGTCAATTATATTAAATAAATATTATCAATGAAATCAATCGTTCCATTCG
Organism: Candidatus Fonsibacter ubiquis; assembly: GCF_002688585.1. Classification (NCBI taxonomy): domain Bacteria; kingdom Pseudomonadati; phylum Pseudomonadota; class Alphaproteobacteria; order Candidatus Pelagibacterales; family Candidatus Pelagibacteraceae; genus Candidatus Allofontibacter; species Candidatus Allofontibacter communis. The sequence continues at coordinate 145,779 of NZ_CP024034.1, forward strand.
TAGCCAAACTTGAAAAATCTGAAATTGATAAGTGGGTAAAGGTATTAAAAAAAAAACTTAAAGGAGCTAGAATTGTAAAGTTTTCTGATCTTAAAAAATCTGAATATTCAAAAGTTAAGGTAGCAGTGGTTGCAAATCCAAACCCAAGTGAGGTTGAAAAATTAGTAAATTTAAAATGGGTACAAAGTATTTGGGTTGGAGTTGAAAAATTAGTTCAAACTTTTAAAGGGAGCGGGGTTAAGATTGTAAGACTTGTTGATCCTGAGATGAACCGCACAATGGCTGAGGCTGTGTTATCATGGGTATTATATCTTCACCGCGACATGTATTCTTATCGGGTACAGCAAGGTAAAAAAGCTTGGATTGAATTAGATTATATAAAGCCTTCTAAAAAAGTTGTCAGCTTTATAGGTTTAGGTGAACTTGGCAAAGCAGCAGCTAAAAAATTGATAGAAAATGGCTTTAAGGTTTGCGGCTGGAGTGGAAGTAAAAAGAATATTAAAAAAGTAAAATCATTTACAGGACATTTTGGACTTAAGAAAATGTTAGGACAGACTGATATTTTAGTTAGTCTCATTCCTTTAACAGATAAGACTAAATATTTATTAAATTATAAAACTTTATCTTTTTTAAAAAAAGGTGCGTGCATTGTTAATTTTGCAAGAGGCGCAATTATTAATGAGAAAGATTTAGTTAAACATTTAAATTCTGGAAATATTAAACATGCAGTCTTAGATGTCTTTGAACAAGAGCCATTACCTAAAACAAGTATTTTATGGAAACATAAAAAGGTTACAATTCTTCCTCATATTTCTGCAAATACTGACTTTGAAAGTGCTTCCGATATTGTAGCTAAAAATCTTAGATTATTTAAGTTAAAGAAAAAAATTCCAAAATCTGTTGATTTACAAAGAGGATATTAAATAATCTTTTCTGGATTATCCACGCAGTGATCTCTCAAAACACAAGATACAAAATCAAAAGCCTGTTCAATATGATCAGTAACAAGAAAAAGATTTAAATCTTCTTTTTTAATCATATTTCTCTCTAGTAAATAATTAAAATTTAATGTGGTATTCCAAAATTTTTTACCAATTAAAACAATGGGCATTGGTTTTTGAATTTTTTCAGTTTGTTTCAATGTTAAAATTTCAGTTAATTCATCTAAGGTGCCAAATCCACCTGGGAACATAACAGTTGCTTTTGCAGGTTGAACAAGAAAAAATTTTCTCATAAAAAAATAATAAAACTGCAAACTTAATTCTGGGGTGATATATTTATTATTTTTTTGTTCCTCAGGTAATTTAATACCAAGTCCAATACTTTTTCCACCCGCTTCCAAAGCACCACGATTAGCAGCTTCCATTATTCCAGGGCCACCTCCTGTTGCAATTACAAAACGGTTGTGATCTTTTGAATATTCATTTGCCCACTTTGTAAATTTAAACGCTAGCGCTCTTGCTTGTTCATAACATTCTGTATTTTCATCAGCTAAATTATTATTATCTTCTTTTGATTTAACTCTAGCACTGCCAAAAAAAGTTATCGTATCAATAATTTTATGTATTTCAAAAACTGACTTTACTTTTTCATATTCTGATAAAATTCTAATAGATCTTCCCTCAGGACTTTCTAAAAATTTTTTATCTTTAAAAGCCTCTTTTGGTTTATTCATTAACTATTAAATTTTTTTGATATTCTCTTGCTTTTAATACTTCTTTATTCCAATTAATTTCTACATCATTCATACTAATTAATTCATCCTTATTAATATTTTTTTTAGCAATTGCTCCACTTGAAAGACCTAAGGGTAGAAGGTTTTCTTTAACACTTCGTTTAGCAGTAAATAGTCTACCCCTTGCAGCAAATCCGCCTTCACCATCTAAAACTTCACCAATTTTTATGTCTTTTTTTGCAACACAAACAACATCTGCATTAAAATAATTCGTCTGTCCCGTTGCTCGTTTATCCATTGCGATCACATACATGGATTGAGCAAGTTCAAGGCCAATATAATGGTACGGTCGCCAAATAGCAGAATAATTTCCAGATTTATCCGTAATCATTCCATATTCTTTAAAACAATTTCTTGAATATTCATTTTGTGCTTTAATTACTATGTAAACGCCCCACCTTAAATCATTGGCGATATTATTTTTATTTTCATCAATGGATGAAATAACCTCAACTTGACCTTCATAATCCAAAACTCCACCAGCAGATTTTGGAATGAGTTTATTTGCAATATCATAAACGCCAACAGCTGGATAAGTTAAACCATTATTTGGACAGCGAAGACCTGATGCATTAGCAACTGCAGCCATTTCAATGGAGGATTTATCTCCCGTTGTAAAAGAGTTAAACATCTTAGGATTCATCCCAGCCTTTTTGGCTTGTTCATCTGTCATTCCATAATTTTTCCAAACCGTATCAGGGGTAGAGTATTCAAAACTTGGATGGTATTTGGTTCCTTTACCAGCGCCAACAACTAAGAACCCATTTAATTTTGCCCATTCAATTTGTTCCATAATCAGTGCAGGCTGGTCCCCATAGGCCATGCTGTAGATTACATTATTTTTTTTTGCTAGATCTGATAAATACTTTCCACAGAGAACATCTGCTTCAACATTCACCATTATTATATTTTTTTTATTATTAATTATTTTAACAGCGTGCTCTGTTCCAATTATTGGATCTCCTGTTGCTTCAATAAAAATATCAATATTTTGTTTTAATGCATCGTCCAAAGAATTAGTAAAATTTATAGAGTCAATTGTTTTTTGGCTAAGACCGCTATTTGTGCAATTTAATTTTGCTTTCTCAATATTAATATCAACGATGGTACTAATTTTAATTTTTTGTAATTGATTATATTGAGATAAAAACATGGAAATAAATTTTCCACATCCAATAAAACAAATTGAAATATCTTTATTTAAACTTTGAAGCTTAGAATATAAATACATTTGTATTTATATTTCTTTTTTTGCCGCCTCTAAAAATTCGGACATTTTCTTTCTAATCTCAGTATCTTGAATACTTTTGCCCTCTAAATCTTTTTTTATTTTTTTAAAAACATCTTCATCTCCCGCCTCTTGAAAATCTGACTTTATAACTTCAGTAATATAATTTTTTTTTTGTTCTTCATCTAATTTTAAAATACTTGCAGCCCAAGTTCCTAAAAGCTTGTTCCTTTTTGCATTAATTTTGAATTCAGTCTCCTGATCATTAGCAAATTTTTTTTCAAAAGATTTTTCTCTATCCTTAAAATTATTCATAAAGATAATATAAGCTTAAATTTGAGTTGAATAAAGAGGTCGTATATTAATTTGTAAATTTAATTAAAAGTACGATATAATAACTAAATGCCTTTAATTTTTATAGCGTTATTAGTTGTTATTATCGTACTTTTAATTTTGCTTTATAGAAAAAAGTAATCTTAAGATAATTCTAATTATCTTTTATATTTGTTATCGTCAGATTCCCAATAACCTCTTTTTTCACCATCTCTACTTTTATTTTTGTATTTCTTTTCTTGAGATTCCCAGAAAATTTTTCTTTCATCTCTAGTTAAGATCTTATCTTTATTAGTATCCATTTTATCGAATATCTCTTCATATTTTTTTAAATATTCAGCTTTTGAAATAGTTTCATTTTTGTACCAATTATGATGCTCGTATTCATCATGATCGCGGCCATATTTTCTTCTGTCATCGTCAGCTTGTGCTAATGTAACAATACTTAGCAACAGAGTTGTGATTACAATTTTACCCAGTGTTTTCATTATTTTTCTTTCGGTTAGTTTTCATATATTTCTTAAATATGTGAGGCTTAATTATGTTGTAAACCTCCTTAAATTAAGTCATTTATTTTAAGTTTTAACAACCAGCGCGTTATTGAACTGAATTAACAATTATATAAATTACAGAAAAAATAATTTTTTAATAAATAAAAATAAATGACTACATCTAGTAAACATCCAGAAACTATTGGTTTACATGGGGGAGATTATAGAAGTGATGCAACCACAACTTCGGTTGCTGTACCAATTTATCAAACAACTAGTTATCAATTTAATAACACTGATCATGCAGCAAATTTATTTGCCTTAAAAGAATTTGGAAACATTTACACAAGGATTATGAATCCAACGGTAGATGTTCTTGAAAAAAGAGTAGCTGCTTTAGAAGGCGGTGTTGCAGCTTTAGCAGTTGGATCAGGGCAGGCCGCATCAGCATTCTGCATTCAAAATTTATGTAAAGCAGGAGACAATATTGTAGCTTCTACAGATTTATATGGTGGGACGGTAAATTTATTTAAAAATACTTTAAAAGATCAAGGGATCGAAGTTCGTTTTGCAGATCCAATTGATCCAAAAAATTTTGAAAAACTAACAGATGATAAGACGAGAGGATATTATGGTGAAACTTGTCCAAATCCTTATCTTAGAATTTTTCCAATAAAAGAGGTTGCTGAAATTGGTAAAAAATTTGGAATTCCATTAATTATGGATAACACAGCATCACCTATCATTTGCAAACCTTTAGAACATGGTGCTGCAATTGTGATGCATTCTTTAACAAAGTTTATTGGCGGTCATGGAAATTCAATTGGGGGAATTATTGTTGATGGTGGAAATTTTAATTGGACTGCAAATAAAAAAAGACAACCCTTTTATAATGAACCAGATCCATCTTATGGAGGAGCGGTGTGGGGCGAGGTTGTTCCTCAATTAACAGGAGCTAACATTCCATTTATTATAAGAGCGCGAGTTGTGTTACTTAGAGATTTGGGAGCTCCTTTATCACCTTTTAATGCATGGCAAATTATTCAAGGATTAGAAACTTTAGCGTTACGTATGAAGCAACATTGTTCTAATGCAGAAAAAGTTGTCTCATACTTAACTAAACACAGTAAAGTTCAAAAAGTAATTTATCCAAGTTTACATGCTGGTGAAATTGGAAATCGTGCGAAAAAATATTTATCCGGTGGATTTGGGGCATTGTGTGGACTTGAATTAAAAGGTGGAATTGATGCAGGTAAAAAATTTATTAATGCATTAAAACTTTTATATCATGTTGCAAATATTGGAGATGCAAGAAGTCTTGCAATTCATCCAGCTTCAACTACCCATTCACAACTTTCTTCTGAAGAGCAATTAAAAGCAGGAGTGACGCCAGGATATGTAAGATTATCAATTGGAATTGAACATCCAGATGATATTTTGGCTGACATTGAACAAGCATTAAAAAATATAAGTTAATAAGTAATATTTTTTAATAAGTTCAAAAGTTTAAAAAAATCATGTTTTCAATAATAATACCTACTTTCAATAATATAAACTTTTTAAAAATATGTTTGGCTAGTCTAAAAAAAAATTCTGCATTAAATAATGAAATAATTATTCACGTTAACTCTAGTGATGATGGAACTCTTGAATTTGTAAAAGAAAATAATTTAAAATTTACATACACAAATCTGAATATAGGTCTTTGCAGCGCCGTTAATATAGCTGCAAAAAATGTAACAACAAATTACATTCTTTATGCGCATGACGATATGTATTTTTTACCAGAATGGGACTTAGGATTAAAAAAAGAACTTGAGAATATAGGACATAATTTTTTTTATATTCACGCTGTAGAAATAGGGGTTAATGGTGCTCATATTAAATTTGATTGTGGTGATAGTTTTATAAATTTTGACGAAAAAAAACTTCTAAGTAATTATAAAAATCTTAATTTTCAAGATTGTAATGCTAATCACTTATCCCCACATTTAATCCATAAAGATTTATGGAATAAAGTACTAGGTTTTAGTGAAGAGTTTAATCCAGGTGATGGTTCTGATCCTGATTTAGTATTAAAATTGTGGAATGAAGGTGTTAGATATTTTAAGTGTTTAGGAAGTTTTAAAGTTTATCATTTTGGTTCAGTAACAACACGAAAAAAGGAAGGTTTAAAACTTAATAAAGGAAGAAATACATTTATTAAAAAATGGGGATTATCACCTCTTATTGTTAGAAAATATTATTTAGAAACTGGAAAAAAGTTTGAAACTCGAAGATCAATAAAAAAAGATTTTTTTTATTTTTATTACTTATTTAAATCATTATTACAAAGAATTTTTATAAAATAAAACAACAATAATTAATTACTCGAATAGTTGCTAAAATTTTTTATACTAATTTAGAATTAATTTTAACGGTATTTGTTAAGGCTTTATGAATAGGACATTTGTTTGATATTTCAAATAATCGGTTTTTTTGCTCATCCGTTAAGTTACCAATAAGCTCAATTTTTCTATCGATATCACCACTCTCATTTCTATTTAATGTGATGATAATTTTATCAAGTGGTAATTTTTTAAGACGAGCATACATTCTAAGAGTAATTGAAGTGCATGATCCAAGGGAGGAAAGTAAAAAATCATTTGGACTTAAGCCTTTGTCAGTCCCTTCAGGAAAAGATAATGGCTCATCTGCTAAAAGCTTATGGCCTCTTACAGTCACGCTTTGAACAAAAGGACCAGGACCCACCTCAGAAACAGTAACAGTATTATCTTTTTTAACATCACTCATGGTCGTTACTTAGATGCTTTAAACTCCTCGTAAGCAGAGTCTAAAAATCCCTTAACGCTTCTTAAAAATTCTGCTTCATCTAAAAGAAAAGAGTCATGCCCGTTATTTGTTATAATTTCTACAAAGCTGACATCTGCACCAATAGAGTTGAGTGCGATAAGAATTTTTTTACTCTCAGCTGTTGGATATAACCAATCTGTGGAGAAAGAAATTATACAAAATTTAATTTTTGTATCTTTAAAAGCGTTTGCAAGCACACCATTATTTTCGCGGTATAAATCGAAATAATCCATTGCGCGTGTTAAATATAAATAGCTATTAGCATCAAAGCGATCAACAAAAGCATTGCCTTGATATTTTAAATAACTCTCCACTTGAAAGTCAGCATCAAAAGTAAATTTAAAGTCACCAGTCTTTTGAAGTTTTCTTCCAAATTTTTCTTGTAATCCTTCTTCAGACAAGTAACTAATATGACCTGCCATACGCGCCACTGACAATCCTTTTCTTGGATTTTTATTTAGTTTTAAATAATCTCCATTGGACCATTCAGGATCTGCCATAATTGCTTGGCGTGATAGTTCATTGAATGCAATATTTTGTGCTGAATGACTTGCAGTACAAGCAATTGGAATTGCAGAATAAGTTCTTCCAGGATTAGATGAGCAAAATTGTAAAACTTGCATTCCACCCATAGAGCCACCTAATACACATAAAGTTTTTTCAATTTGTAAATGATCTAGTAATAAGACATGCGCATTAACCATATCTCTTATGGTCACTAATGGAAAAGTATTTTGATAAAGTTCATTAGTCTTTGGATTAATAGATGTTGGACCAGATGTTCCCATGCAACCTCCCAAAACATTTGCACAAATTATAAAATATTTATTTGTATCAACTGCTTTGTTTGGACCAATTGCAGTAACCCACCAACCATCTTTTCCAGTAATTGGATTAGTTCCAGTTGCAAACTGATCTCCACTTAATGCATGAAATACTAAAATTGCATTGTCTTTATTTGCATTTAAAGTTCCATAGGTTTCATAGGCAATTGTAAAATTATCTAAAGTTTGACCGGACTCCAGTCTTAGTGGTTTTTTAATGTCTATATTTTTGACTTTGCTTTTATCTATAATCATTTAATCCAATCTGGACACGGTAGCCCTTTTGATTTTAAAAATTCACGGTTAAATAATTTGCTACTATAACGCGTTCCAATATCACATAAAATTGTGACTATAATTTTGTTTGGACCCATTTTTTTTCCAAGTTCAATTGCGCCTGCAACATTAATTCCAGAGGAACTGCCAAGACATAATCCATCATCATGTAGTAAATCAAATACAATATTTAAAGCATCCGTATCATTAATTTGAAAGGCCTCATCAAGCAAAGCGCCCTCATAATTCTTAGTAATTCTTGATGTTCCAATACCTTCCGTTATCGAAGTGCCATTCATGATTAATTTTCCTGTTTGAAAATGACTATAAAGAGCAGAACCTAATGGATCCGACACAGCAATTTTTATGTTTTTATTATGTTTTTTTAAACCTATTGAAACACCAGAAATTGTGCCGCCCGTTCCTGAAGCGCACACAAATCCATCCACTTCGCCATTAGTTTGTGTCCAAATTTCTTCAGCAGTTGTTTCGATATGAGCAAATTGATTAATAGTATTATCAAATTGATTTCCCCAATACCCACCAATGTCATCTGCAACCTTTTTTGCATATTTTACATAATTATTTGGATTATCATAAGGGACTGCTGGAACTTCAATGAGTTCAGCTCCTAATTTTCTTAAAGTATCTTTTTTCTCTTTAGATTGTGTTTCAGGAATAACAATCACAGTTTTAATACCAAGTTCTTTTGCAATTATTGCAATTCCAATTCCAGTATTTCCAGCAGTTCCTTCAACAATCGTCCCGCCTTTTTTTAATTTACCATTTTTAATAGCATCATTTAAAATATAAAGTGCAGCTCTATCCTTTACAGATTCTCCAGGATTTAAAAATTCTGCTTTTCCAAAAATCTTACATCCAGAAATCTCTGATGCTTTCTTTAAATAAATTAAAGGAGTATTGCCAATTTTATCTATTAAACTTGTTGAGTTCATTTTAAATTTTAATTTAATTTATATTTTTTTCTAAGTAACCAACCTAAATATAAACCTAACCCACAAAAAATTAGAAATATCCAGCCAGATAATGAAGCTGCCATAATTCCTGATAATAATGTTCCAACAGTGCAACCAAGCGCGATCATAGACCCAAAGCCCATTAATATTCCACCAACCAAAGATCGAATACTTTCTTTAATTTTTGGAATTTGAATTTTAAAATCACCAGAGAAAGTTGCAAGAGCAAATGATCCAAGTACTAAACCAAAAATAAATAAACCATTATTAGACCAAAATGTTTCTTTAATAATTGTTAAACATCCCCTCAAAGTATCTAAGCCTTCAAGACGCGTTGGTAAAATATTAAAATGGTTAGCACTTGTTCTAGCTATACTTCCAATCTCAGCAGTAACGCCTAAGGGAGAGACTCTTAAGAATGCAATGGTTGCAATTAGTGCAACTAAAATTCCACCAACATAAGTTGGCCACTTTACTTGCCACCATCTTTGTATTGTACTTTCTGCTTTTTGTTTTTTATGAAATTTTAAAAGTAATAATGATAAGAAAATTAATAATATAATTTGCAAAATGATTGATCCTTTGTACCCAAAATAATGTGGGAACCAAATCAGAGGCGCTTGTTGAATGGCTTTTAAATAAAGAAAATTCCAACTTAAAAAAGCTAAAATAAATCCAATTAATATTCCAAAGAATGAAATAAATGCTGACAAAAGCCCTTCACCTAATCGATAAAGTTGAGCGCTGATGCAAGATCCAGCAATGGCCATTCCAAGGCCAAAGCTAAATGAACCTAATATTAAAACCCAGCTAACTGGGGCAATATGTGCGTTTGGTGGAAGTCGTGGTGATACTGGATCAATAAGGAAAGCACCAAATATTAAATGATAGCCTAGTGTTCCAACTATAAGAGCAACAATAATTCCAAGCAATCCTTTTGCATTTTTTAGTTCAATAAAATCTCTACTTAAACAATAAAAACAAAATCTACTTTTTTGCAAAATTGCGCCAAAGGCAATTCCAAGCCATAATGATAATGAAAGGGCAGTACCTCCTTGTAAATTTTCAATCTTAGCATTTAAAATGAAAGCAATAATAAGTATTACAACTATTCCTAAAAAATTTTTAAAAGCAGGAATATTATTATTAAGCTGGTAATTTGTTTTTGTCATTTTAGATTAAAAATAAAAAAATAGCGGTACAAATTGTACCGCTATTTCATAAGGGAGTGAATTAACTTTATTTTTTGAAGATAACAAGTAGCGATTTAATTCGCTTATTAGTTATTATTTTCCACCCCACACGGTTCCAGCTGTATTAATTACAGGGTTGCCAACAGAGTTTCCATATTCTGTCCATGAACCATCGTAATTTCTAACATTGTAACCTAGGATTTTACTTAGTGCGAACCAAGTATGGCTAGAACGTTCTCCAATTCTGCAATATGTTATGATTGGTTTTTTTCCATCAATACCAACTGCAGCGTAAACTTTTCTAAGTTCTTCTGCTGATTTAAATGTTCCATCTTCAGCAACAGCTTGTCCCCAAGGAACGTTTACCGCTCCTGGAATATGACCAGCTCTAATTGCTAACTCTTGAACACCTGCTGGGGCAAAAATCTTTCCAGTAAATTCATCATTAGATCTAATATCGACTAATGCTGTATCAGATTTTTTATTAGCAACTGCAACAACGTCAATTAATCTTGCACGTAAAGCGTTGTTAGCATCTGATACTTTTATATTTCCAGCTGCAACTTGAGTTGCAAGTGGAGTTAAAGGTCTTTTTTCTGCTTCCCATTTTTTTCTGCCACCATCAAGCAACTTAACATTTTTTACTCCGTAAATATCAAACACCCAAGCACCCCATGCAGCAAACCAATTATTACTATCACCATAGATTATAATTGTGCTGTCATTGTTAATGCCTGCCTGTCGGAGTAATTTTTCAAAATTTTCTTTGCTAGCGATATCTCTTTTTACAGGATCCACTAAATCAGTATGCCATTTAAAATTTACCGCACCTTGAATATGACCTCTTTCATAAACTCCTGTATCAACACTAACTTCAATTATTTTAAGTTTAGGATTGTTAAGATTTTTTTCTAACCAATCTGTGCTTACTAAAAAATTACTTGGAGCCGCAATTGCTGGCGCTGCAAATAGTAAAGCCCAAAGTAGAACAACTTTTTTTATTAATTTCATTTTATATTTCCTTTTGTATTAATTTTTAATGTGCTGCTGATTTAGTATTTATTTCTATAGAATTCAATATTTGTAGAAAAATAAGTTAAAAATTGACTTTTTAAATATAAAAACTAGTATTTTATTTTAAATATGTTAATTAAATTAGAATAAAATTGTATGAATGACATAGATAAAAAAATATTATCCCAACTTCAAGAGGATGCAGATATCCCAATTGCTGAATTATCAAAGAAAGTAAACCTTTCTGCTACCCCATGTTGGGCCAGAATTAATAAGTTATATAAAGAGGGGTATATAAAGAAGAAGGTAGCTGTTGCAGATCGAAATAAGCTAAATCTAAAAACTGTAGCTTTTGTTTCAATTAGAACCAATCAACATAACATGGAATGGGCTAAGAAATTTATCAGCATCCTAAGCTCTATGCCTGAAGTTGTTGAGTTTTATAGGTTAAGTGGAAGCATTGATTACTTACTAAAAGTGCTAGTCCCAAGTATGGATGAATATAATACATTTTACACAAAGCTTACTAGTCAAATAGATATTTTTTCAGTTGCGACTTCTTTCTCTATGGAAGAGATAAAACAAACCTCAAGCTTGCCATTAAATTACGTTTAGTAATTATGCATGAAACGCATAATGCTTTCACCGCATAGCGTGTCATGCAAGCAACACATTACTGATATTTGATATAAGATGTTTAAGTCATAAAAAAAAGAGCATATCATCACTCTAACAAATAAATTTAATAATTAAGGAAAAAAAAATGATTAAAAAAATTGCGCTTTCTTCTTTTGCTTCTGTGCTTTTGATTTCGCAGGTAGCTAATGCGGAAATAAAATTAGGTGATAAAGGAAGTTTAGGAACAATAGGTTTCAATGCTGGTTATAACACTAATTATATTTGGAGAGGAATGGATCAAAACTCAGGATCTGGTTCTCCATATATTGGTGCAGATCTTACAACTCCAATCGGTTTATATATAGGAACTTGGACAGCTGCTTCAACAGGTGGAGTTGATAGCACCACAAATACAAATCAAGAAATAGACATTTATGCCGGTATTGCGAAATCTTTTGGTGCTATTACTGTAGATGTCGGAGTTATAGAGTACAGATATCCAGGCAATGATAAAAGAACATCCCCACTTAATTTTTTAGAGTTTTATGGCAAATTAAAATTTGCACCTGATAAGGCCCCATACAGTATTCAGATTGCATATTTTCAAGATGATACTGATGGTCAAAAATCAAGTGCAACCGTAAGTGATAAAGGAAAAAATTATCAAGAAATTTCTGCTTCCTATAATTTTCCAGCGTTTACAGTCTCTGCTAGCTATGGAGAATATAAGGGTGAAACCGAAACTAGTACACTCACAATATCAAAGTCTTTATTTGATATGAATTTTGGAGCTACTCTTGTTGATGCAAAAAAACTAAACAATAGTATAGCAGCCACTTCAGTTAATACTTCAAAAGATTTCTTTTTGAACGTATCAAAAACATTTTAATTAAATAACATTATTAATATTCAGTATTTAGAGATTGTAAGTCTCTAAATACTGAAATAGGATTTTAAAAAAATCAAAAGGACTACTAAAAAATTCTCGTTTAACTTAATATTAATTAAAAAAATGATAAAAAAAATTTTACTTTCTCTTTTTGCTTGTTCAATTTTTTTAGCAGAGGATGTAAATGCAGAGGTTAAAATTGGCAAAGGAACATTAACTTTCAATGTCGGTGTTTCTAGCCAATATATTTTTAGAGGAATTGATCAAAATAAAGATAATACATCCGCATTTGTAGGAACTGATCTCTCTCATCCAGTAGGAGACTTTAACTTATATTTAGGGGCATGGACTGGAGCACAAGATAGCGTAGCAGGTGCTGGTGGAAAAGAAATTGACTACTATGCTGGAATTACAAAATCTTTTGGTTCGGCAACGTTTGATTTAGGTTATGGTATTTTTACTTATCCAGGCGCAGACACAAAAGCTACAAAGGCTACAGCTGAATTTTACGGTAAATTAACTATAGCGCCTGATAAACAACCTTACACTTTTGGCTTGGCTTATTACGTTGATGACACTGATGGACAAAAAAATGGAACTTCAAAAGTTGATAGAAACTATTATGAATTTAATGCTGGCTATAATTTTGGTCCAGTTCAAGGTTTTGCTAGTTATGGAGTATGGGATAAAGAAACAAAAACTACTACACTTTCATTATCAAAGGAGCTAGTAGGAGTTGGTTTTACGGCATCATATATTAGTGCTGATAGAGAGGGTTCCCTGTCAGGTTTGGACAGGAATAGAGATTACGCAATTCTTACAGCTAAGAAAGTATTTTAATTAAATAATATTATTACTATTCAGTATTTAGGGATTGTAAATCTCTAAATGCTGATTTAGTATTTCTCTAACTAAGTTTTAGGGGTGCTTCGTAAGAGGCTGAGATTAGACCCTTCAAACCTGGATTGGTAATTCAATTAGGGAAAAATGATAAATAGTTTCTTAAGTTTAAATCTAGCCTTAAGCGTTGTTGTTTTTGTTTCAACTTTATTTTTATTTATTGGAATATTTTATTCTAGAAAAAAAGTTAGCTTAAATAATTATTTAGTTTCAAATCGTAATGTTGGTGTATTTAATTTAAGTGCTACTCTTATAGCCTCATCCCTTGGTGCTTGGATATTATTTGGCCCGCCCACAGCTGCAACTTGGGGAGGCTTTGGTTCTGTTATTGGTTATGCATTAGGGACTGCATTTCCTATGATTGCTCTTATATTCTTTGGAAAAAAATTAAGAGTATTGCTGCCTAAAGGCAGATCATTAACTGAGTTGGTCTTAAAAAAATTTGGAAAAAATTTATTTAAATTAATTTTCTCTTTAATGATCTTTTATTTATTCATATTTTTATGCGCAGAAGTCACTGCAATTTCAAAACTAATTTATTATATCTCTGGTCTAGATGTTTGGATTTCTGCAACTATTATTTTATCTTTTACGTTAATTTATGTTTTATTTGGCGGTTTAAAAGCAACTATTAGAAGTGATGGTATTCAAATTATTGTAATTTTATTATTATTTTTTTACTTAATTTTTGCACTTTTTTTTCAAAATAATAACAATCTAAACCTTAATATTTTTGAGGAAAATTTTATTAAATTTGATAGCAAATCTTTAATAACATCTTTTCAATTTGGTTTTGTTTTTTTTATAGCGGTTGCTGCAACAAATTTATTTCATCAAGGAAATTGGCAAAGGGTGTATGCAGCTAAAAATGATAAAGTTTTAGTTAAAAGTTTACTTATTTCTTTTGTTATTATTTTTGTAATTGTTTTAAGCTTGGGTTTGACTGGGAGTATTTCTAAATTGAATGGTTTCAAATTTAATGAAGATCTTGCTTTCTTTTCTATTATTTTAAACAAAAGTGATATTTTTGTTTCATTAATTGTTCTTATCTTTTCCCTATGTTTGACGATTAGCACCGTTGATACTTTGCTAAACTCTATATCCAGTCTTACAATTGTTCACAGCAAAGATTTTTTTAATTTTAAATATTTAAAAGATAAAAAACTTTCAAATATTATATTAATACTTCTGTCGATTTTATGCTTAGTTATTGCTCTTTATCAATTAAGTGTTCTTTATTTATTTTTACTAGCTGATCTTCTTTGTTGTGCATGTGTCTATGTAATATTTAAAGGTTTATATCAGAATAAAATTTATCCTAATCAGTCATTTATTTTAATTATCACTGGACTTTCTTTAGGTTTATTATTTTTTCCAAGTATAGATTTTTCTAAGTCTTTATTAATTGGAGTTATTTTTGATAAAAGTAATTTTAATGAAATTTTTACTAATTCTTTATTATTTTGGTCTTTCTTATTTGCAACTTTTTCACCAATGTTCTTTGATATAATTTATCGACGAGTGAAAAAATTTTAAAAATCCAATAAAATAAATGTAATTGATATGAGCAGGATTATTTGAATGAAATTTATTGCAACAGAACTTCCATGTAAGAATTTAAATTTACTATTATCTTTTATTTTTTGTTTGTTAATTGCTGGCATTAAATAAAAATAAGAAAATATAAAAAGAACTAGAATAACTCCATTTGCATAAAAGATTGCATTAAAAACTCCAAGGTAAGCAATTGCTAATAAAGAACCTAAAGATAAAAATCCATTAAGAATATAATAAATAGGAAAGATTTTTCTAATATATGGTCCAGATTCTATTTTCGGTAAAAATTTATGAACAGTTGGTGCAATTACAAATGAAAAAAATAACATTATACCAAGGCTTAAAACTGGAAAAATCGTTATGATTGTTAGTAGTAGATAGTCGATGAAAGTTGGCATTTAAATATTAAATTAAAAATAAACCCTATAGAGCAAACTTTATTTAATCAAATAAATAAAATAGTTTATTAATATTCTATATTTTATACTGCATTACTCATGTCTGAATCTTTATCCAACTATGTAAGAAAAAGAAAAGTTGCAAATAAAAGCACTTGGACCAGTGTTATTGTTAATTTTTTTTTAGTTATTTTCCAAATTGTTGTAGGTTTATTTTCTAAATCTTCAGGGCTGATTGCAGATGGACTTCATACTTTAGCTGATATGTTTTCTGATTTGCTGGTTTTAATTACTAGCAAAAAATCTTTAAATCCCCCAGATGATGATCACAATTATGGTCATTATCGATATGAAAATGCTGTAGGTTTATTTTTGGGTCTACTTTTATTGTTTGTGGGTAGCGCAATGATCTGGAGTGCTGGTAAAAAACTTGATAGTGCAGATGAAATTGCTACAGTTCATATCATAGCCTTATATGCTTCAATTATTTGTTTAGCAGTTAAAGAATTATTATTTCGTTATCTTTTAAATATTGCAAAAAGAGCTAAATCAAGTTTGCTTATGGCAAATGCTTGGCATGCTCGTTCTGATGCTGCATCATCTTTAATTGTTGCAATTGGAATTATTTTTAATTTACTGGGTTATCATAGTTTTGATTTAATTGCCGCAATCATTGTAGGTGTGATGATTTTAAAAATGGGCTGGTCTTTTAGTTATGAAGCCATCCATGCTTTAACCGATAAGGCAGCTGACACTGATGAAGTTGAAAGAATTAAAAAAATAATTTTAGAAACTCCAGGAGTTATAAATGTCCATGATTTAAGAACAAGAAAAGTTGGAGATAGCATCATTGCAGATGTTCATATTGAGGTTAAAGGTGACCTGACAGTTGCAGAGGGCCATGCCATTGCAGTTGAAGCAAGAAATAGAGTGATGCGCAGTTCTAGGGTTTTAAACCTAATGACTCACATTGATCCTGTTTAAAATTTTAGCTTAGAGCTGGATAATCCGTATAACCTTTTTCATTACCACCATAAAATGTTGAGCGGTCATAGGGATTTAAAGCTGCATTCGTTTTAATACGTTTTGGCAAATCTGGATTTGCAATGAAAATTCTACCAAATGCCACGGCATCTACTTCGCCAGTTTCAATTGCTTTTTTTGCATCTTCCGTCTTATAGCCGCCAGCAGAGATAAAAATTCCTTTAAATTTTTTTCTAAATAATTTTGTGGTTGATGGCGCATTTTCATTTACATCATCACCACCTCCAGCTGAAGTTGCTCTAGGTTCAATCATATCAAGAAATGCAATTTGTTTTTGATTTAATTCATCAATAACGTAGGTAAATAATTCAATAGGGTTAGAGTCGCTCATATCATTAAATGTTCCATAGGGAGAAAGCCTCACGCCAACTCTATCTTTTCCAAAAACATTAATAACAGCATCTAATACTTGCATTGGAAATTTAACTCTATTTTGAATGGAACCACCAAATTCATCTGTTCTTTTATTACTTCCATCTTGCAAAAATTCATCAAGTAAATATCCATTTGCCATGTGAACTTCCACTCCATCAAAACCAGCGTCCTTTGCATTTTTTGCAGCATTTACATAATCTTGAATAATTCCTGGAAGCTCAGATGCTTCTAATGCTCGTGGAGTTAAGATAGCAGTTGGTTTCCAATCTGCGGTAAATGTTCCAGAATTTTTCGCAGCTATCGCAGATGGTGCAACTGGTAAACTATTATTCGGTTGATGAGATGAGTGAGAAATTCTTCCCACATGCCACAACTGTAAAAAAATATGACCACCATTTTTATGAACTGCATCAGTTACTAACTTCCATCCTTGCACTTGTTCTTTGCTGTGAATTCCAGGAGTTCCAGGATAGCCCTGACCCTGCTGAGAAACTTGAGTTGCTTCTGTTAAAATAAATCCTGCCGATGCTCGTTGTGCATAATAAGTTGCATTTAATTCCCAAGGAATATTACCCGGTTGTTTACTTCGCATCCGAGTAAGCGGAGCCATAATAATTCTATTTGGAAGTGTTAGATTGCCTATTTTTAAATTATCAAAGATTGTTGGCATATGTTTTTGTTAGATTGAAATGTTATATAAGTAGCATAGTGAAGAATGTCAATTTTGTTATAATTAAATATTTATGAAAAAAACTTTTGTCTCATGTTGTTTGCTTAAAAAGTCTAATAAGATTTTAATTACTAGCAGACCAAAGGGTAAATTTTTAAGTGGATATTGGGAATTGCCAGGAGGAAAATTGTTAACCCATGAGTCTTTCGAGGATTGTGCAGTAAGAGAACTATATGAGGAAATAGGTATTAAAATAGAAAAAGACAATTTGGACAATATTGATCTTGTTACTCATCGTTATAAAAATACTGCAATTATAATGATGATTTATCTGGTAGAATTTTGGACAGGAAAGATTAAACTTAAAGAAAAACAACAATTGCGTTGGTTAAATCGCAAAGATATTAAACAGTTTAAATATTTACCAGGCAGTCAGATTATTTTTGATAGAATTTATGAAAATTATTACAAAATTTTTAAATAAAAATCTTAAAATATTATTTATATTTTTTGTTTTTTTTAGTGTAACACAATGTTCTTCATCTATGAAATTAGAACAATTTCAAAATAATAAACCTGTATTTAAGCTAGAGGAATATTTTAAAGGAAAAACTGTAGCACGTGGTGTATTTGAAGATCGATTTGGTAACATTAAAAAAAGTTTTAAAGTAGATATTGATGGAACTTGGGATGGAAAATACTTAGTGATGAAAGAAAATTTTATTTATGATGATGGTACTAAGGAATACCGTGAATGGAAGTTAGAAAAAATTGGCACCAATCAATATCAAGGGTATGCAGATGGAGTTATAGGTCTTGCATCAGGGGCAACTTCTGGCAACGCTTTTAACTGGAAGTATGATTTTGCTCTCCAAATCGGTAACAGTAAATATAAAGTAAGTTTTGATGATTGGATGTTTTTACAAGATAATAATTATTTAGTGAATATTGCAACCATGTCTAAATTTGGAATTACCTTGGGCAAAGTAATTCTATTCTTCAATAAAAATTAACATATTGAAATTAACACGAACGTACCTACATTAGAGATATGATTAAATATAATCTTGAATGTTCATGCGGTGAGACTTTTGAAAGTTGGTTTCAAAATTCTAGTGAATATGAAAAATTACTAAAGAAGAATTTAATTAATTGCTACGTCTGCGGAAGCTCAAAAACTGTAAAAAAAAGTATAATGGCCCCAAGCATTGCAACTTCCAAAACATCTGCAACTCAAAAAGATACTGAGCAAAAAAAAGAATTTTTAAAAAATGTAAAAAGTAAAATTAGAGAGTTAAATGATTATGTCGCAAAAAATGCTGAGTATGTTGGTGATAAGTTTGTATCTGAAGTTAGATCCATTCATTATGATAAAAAGCAGAAAAGAAATATTTATGGTAATGCAACGTTAGAGGAAACTAAAGAGTTACAAGAGGAAGGAATTGATGTTGCAACTATTCCTTGGGTTCCAAAAGAAAACGCTTAATTTTTTTTAAAACTTACTGCGTAGTTAACATCCATATCTTTACTTTTTTGCCACTCCCTTGAAAAAATATTAAACTTAAAACCTATTTTTTCTTTGAATTCTAATTGATATTTCAAAGCTGTTGAAATGATCTCACTAGGTTTTAAAAATTTATTCCAATCATGCGTTCCTTTAGGTAGCCAATTTAATATGTATTCAGCCCCTACAATTGCAAATAAAAATGATTTAGCTGTTCTATTAAGTGTTGCAAAGAATATGATCCCATTTTTTTTTAATAATTTAGCGCAAGATTGAATAAATAAATCTACATCTGCAACGTGTTCAATAATTTCTAAACATAAAATAACATCAAACTGCTCGTTTAAATTTTCAGGAGTTGTTGCTAAATAATTAATTTTCAAATTCATTTGTTCAGCATGAAATTTTGCAACGTTAATATTTTTTTCAGAGGCATCGATGCCAGTTACTTTTGCGCCAAGTCTAGTCATGGGTTCTGCAATCAATCCACCACCACATCCAACGTCTAATAATTTTAAGTTTTTAAATGGATAAGAGCCATTCGGTAATATTCCAAAATGATTTTTAATTTTATCAACTAAAAATTCTTGTCTAATAGGATTAAATTTATGAAGCGGCGCAAATTTTCCATTTGGATCCCACCATTCAGAAGCCATTTTTGAGAACTTATTTATTTCCTGAAGATCGGCCGTTTGATTATTTTTATTATCTATGTTCATTTTGTTGCGAAATATTTAACATAGGAGTAATTATAAATCTAAATTTTTAAGATATTAATTAGCTTTCATGAGTAAAATTGTAGTTAAGTTTGGTGGCACGTCGGTTGCAAATATAGAAAGAATTTTGAACGCCGCAAAACTCATTAAAAGTAAGGTCGATGAAGGTCATCAAGTTGTGGTGGTGGTGTCTGCAATGTCAGGTGTTACTAATGATTTAATAAAAAAATCAAAAGAAATAGATCAAAATTTTGATGTTGAAGAATATGATGCTTTGCTTTCAACAGGGGAGCAAGTGACATCGACTTTATTTGCGGGTGCCCTAAAAAAAATGGGTCTTAAATCGAGATCATGGCTAAGCTGGCAGATTCCAATTGTAACAGAGGGTTTTCACTCTAACTCAAGAATTGTTTCAATAGAAACTACAAAACTTAACAAGTCATTGCAGCAAGGTGAGACTCCCGTGGTTCCAGGATTTCAAGGAGTTTCAAAAGATTTTAGGCTTTCAACATTAGGCAGAGGTGGATCTGATGCCTCAGCGGTAGCTTTAGCAAAATGTATTGGAGCTGATTATTGTGAAATTTATACAGATGTAGATGGAGTATACACAACTAACCCAGCTATTAATCCTAAAGCAAAAAAAATTGATAAAATTTCCTATGAAGAGATGTTGGAGATGGCATCGTTAGGAGCAAAAGTTATGCAAAGTAATTCTGTACAGCAAGGAATGATGAATGATGTTGAAATTCATGTGCGCTCAACTTTTACAAATAATAAAGGCACAAGCATTACAAGTGATGATAAAATCTCATACGATAAAGTAATTACTGGAGTTGCCTATTCAAAAGATGATGCAAAAATAACCTTAATTGGCGTTGAGGACAGACCAGGAATTGCAGCGAGTATTTTTAAGCCTTTGTATGAGAATAATATTAGCGTTGATATGATTGTACAAAACGTATCGGCTGATAATAAAAAAACTGATGTTACATTTACTATTAAAAGAGAAGATTTAGATAAATCAGTAAATCTTATAAAAAAAAATAGTAATTTAAAATTTGAAAAAATTAATTTTGATGACAAGGTTGCTAAAGTTTCAATTGTTGGAGCTGGAATGATTACACATCCAGGTGTTGCTTTTAAAATGTTTAAAGCATTATCAGATCAAAATATAAATATTTTAGTGATATCAACTTCAGAAATTAAAATTTCTGTTTTAATAGATGAAACGCAAACGCAAAAAGCTGTGGTTGCTATTCATACTGCATTCGATTTAGATTAAATTTTATGAGTAGCATTAGACCTTTCAGGGAAATTAAAAGAAGAAAGACAAAAAAAATTAAAGTTGGTAACGTTTATGTTGGTGGTGACGCTCCAATATCAGTCCAATCCATGACAAATACTTTAACAACCGATGCAAAAGCGACAATTTTACAAATAAATCAAATTGCTGAAGCTGGAGCTGATATTGTTAGAGTTTCTTGCCCAGATGAGGAATCTACAAAAGCATTAAAAGAGATTGTAAAGCATGCAAACGTTCCAATCGTTGCAGATATTCATTTTCATTATAAAAGGGCAATTGAGGCTGCAGAAGCAGGCGCAAGTTGTCTTAGAATAAATCCTGGAAACATTGGATCAAAAGATCGAGTAAAAGAAATTGTTAAAGCGGCAAAGGATTTTAATTGTTCAATTCGAATTGGGGTTAATGGTGGATCCATAGAGCAAGATTTATTGGAAAAATATAAAGAGCCATGTCCTGAGGCATTAGTTGAAAGTGCAGATCGTAATATTAAAATTTTAGAAGACTTAGATTTTTTTAATTTTAAAATAAGCGTTAAAGCTTCAGATATTTTCCTTGCCGTTAATGCCTACAGACAGCTTTCAAAAAAATGTGATTATCCACTTCATCTTGGAATAACAGAGGCTGGCAGTTATTTTGCAGGAACAATTAAGTCTTCAATTGGAATTGGAATGTTATTAAGTGAAGGGATTGGTGATACAATTAGAATTTCACTTTCATCAGATCCGGTAAATGAAGTTAAGGCAGGACTTGAGATATTAAAAAGTTTAAATTTAAAAAATCGAGGAGTTAAAATAATTTCTTGTCCATCTTGCGCAAGACAAGCATTTGAGGTTATTAAAACAGTTGAAATATTAGAGCAAAGGTTGTCACACATTAAAGAGTCTTTAACATTGTCCATCATCGGCTGTGTTGTAAATGGACCAGGTGAAGCATCACAAACAGATATTGGGTTAACGGGAGGAGGCAAGGGAAATAATATGATTTACTTATCGGGCCTTCAAGATCATAAAGTCCCAAGTGAAAAAATTATTGAGCACATTGTAGGTCTTGTTGAAAAAAAAGCTGAGCAAATTAGAAATCAAGCCCTTTAAATTTAAATGATCCCCATAGATAAAGTTGAGAACATTGTAAGTCGATTCAATGAGCTAGAAAGTATTTTAGCAAAGCCTGATCTTAAAAAAGATGAGTTTGTTAGTAATTCAAAAGAATACTCAAATCTTAATGAGATAATAAGTTATGCCAAAAATTATTTAAAGGTTTTAGAAGACTTAAAGAGTACGAAAAATATTTTAGAGGATAAATCTACGGACAAAGAATTTTATGAAATGGCTGAAAAAGAACTTAAGGATTTGAAGGAACAAGAGGAAGAGTGTGTAAAAAGATTAAAAGTTTTCTTACTTCCAAAAGATGAAGCAGATGAAAAGAACGCTATTATTGAAATAAGAGCAGGAACAGGCGGTATGGAAGCTGCTTTATTTGCGGCTGATTTATTCAATATGTACCAAAAAGTTGCAGTGTTAAATGGTTGGAAAGTTGAAATTATAAATTTATCAAACAGCGAGGGGGGTGGTTACAAAGAAATTATTGCATCTATCGTAGGACGAAATGTTTTCTCAAAACTAAAATTTGAGTCAGGCGTTCATAGAGTCCAGCGAGTTCCTGATACAGAAACGCAAGGAAGAATTCATACGTCAGCAGCAACTGTTGCAGTTTTACCAGAAGCTGAAGAAGTTGATGTGAAAATTAATGATGCGGATTTAAGGATAGATGTTTTTAGATCGAGCGGTCCAGGCGGACAATCAGTAAATACAACGGATAGTGCAGTTAGAGTAACGCATATTCCATCAGGAATAGTTGTCTCGCAACAAGATGAAAAATCACAACATAAAAATAAAGCTAAAGCTTTAAAAATTTTAAGATCAAAACTTTACGATTTACAAAGATCAGAGCAGGAAAGTGAAAGAGCTAAGGCGAGAAAGAGTCAGATTGGAACAGGGGATAGATCTGAAAGAATTAGAACTTATAATTTTCCACAAGGAAGAGTAACGGATCATAGGATCAATATGACGCTTTATAAGTTAACAGATTTTTTAGCTGGCGATGCATTTAAAGAATTATCTGATGCCATTCAAATTCAATTCCAAGAGGAGCAACTAGAGAATTTAAAGATATAAATTTATGTTAGTTAATGAGGCAATAGCTTTTGCAGAACAAGAGTTAAAAAAAAGTAACAATTTAAACTCTAGATTAGATTCTGAGATATTAGTCTCACATTTAATAAATATTCCAAGGGAAAGTATTTATTCTAAATTAAAAGAAAATTTTTCACATAATAAAACTGAAGAACTGCAGAAATTAATAAATAGAAGGGTAAATAAAGAGCCCATTGCCTATATACTTAATAATAAAGAATTTTGGAGTACAAATTTTTATGTTGATCGCTCCGTTCTAATACCAAGACCTGAAACAGAGGTGTTAATCGATTTAATATTATCTCATTTAAATAATAAGAAAATTTTTTTAAATATTTTAGACATAGGAACAGGTTCTGGATGTATTTTAATATCTTTATTAAAAGAGTTAATTAAAGCTAAAGGAATTGGAATAGATAAATCAAAAAAAGCAATTGCAATTGCAAAGATTAATTCTGTCTCTCAAAAAGTTAACACTCGTGCATTGTTTAAAAACATTAATTTAGAAGAGATAAAATTTGATATAAAATTTGATATTATTGTATCAAACCCTCCATATTTACCAGATGTTTCATTAAAGAATTTAAATTTAGATATTAAGCTTTATGAACCAAAAATTGCTTTACAAGGCGGGGTCCAAGGAGTTGATTTTTTATTAAAAATTATAGACTTGGCTTCAAAAATTTTAAAAATAAATGGTTTGCTAGCACTTGAAATTGGTGATAATCAGTTTCATATAGTAGCGAAATATTTAAAAATAAAACGCTTTAAAATTTTAGATAAATATACTTTAATTAACAAACAAGTTCGTTGTTTATTAGCAACTAAACTTTAAAAACATTATAATAATAACCATAATAATTACTAAGAATTGACATTAAATGACATTTATGGAAGTTTAAGTTCTTCCCTAAAATTAAATTAAAAATAATCAAACAATAAATAATAATTTTAAATCTAATAATTGATGAATAGTTTTGTAAGAAGACCAAGAAGACGTCCTGATCAAAGAAGCGGTAGCGGAATGAGAAGACCAAGTAGTGGTGGTTTTAGAACTAATAGATCTCAAAACATAGAACACTCATTTAATAATAATGGAAATAACGGGTATAGAAATAATGGGTCAGCCCATGGTGCATATAAGTTAGTTGAAAAGTATAATAGTCTTGCAAGAGAAGCCCTCGCATCTGGAGATATTATTTTAGCTGAGAATTATTATCAGCATGCAGATCATTATATAAGAATAGCTCCGCCTCAGAACAGATCTGAAAGAAATGGATCAACAACAGAGACCCCTTCTGAGACAACAGAAATTATCAATAAAATCCCAGGTGTTCATTTAGATGAGCCGCAAGAAACAGTTGCAAATATCAGCTCAGATCAAAACGAAGGCAATTCTTAAAAAATCTTAAAATTTATTATTTCTTTTTAGCGCTCTCTAAAATTAAATTATCAATATTTCGTTTTTGTATTTCAAAGAAATTTTTATTATTTCCCTCTAGTGGAGCTGAGGAAGGTAGTTTTAGAGTTTGCGAATTTTCTTTCTTTCCATTAACTACAACTTCATAATGTAAGTGGGGTCCTGTGGAACTTCCTGTATTACCTGAGTACCCAATAATTTGTCCTTGTTGAACTTTAGCTCCTCGTCTTATTCCTTTTGCATAGTCTTGAAGATGTGCATAATTCGTTTGATACACAGCACTATGACGGATTGAAATGTATTTTCCATATCCGCCTTTCCATCCCACATACTCTACTGTACCTGATCCTGATGCCATCACAGGTGTACCAATTGGTGCTGCAAAATCTGTTCCTTGATGTAAATGGTTAAAACCTAAAATAGGATGCATTCTAAATCCATAACGTGAAGTAAGTTTTGCTCCATTGATTGGAGTTCTCATTAAACTTTTTTCAATACTTTTTCCTTCAGGTGTAAAGTAACCTATAGTTCCATTTGGATATTCGTAGCGATAAAGAATAATATTTTTATCAGCATTTATAATTTCACTATAAATAATATTTCCCGTTCGTTGCGAAATTCCATCATCATCTAAATAACGCTCGTAAAATATTTTAATCTTATCATTCTTTTTTAAATCCCTTTGAAAATCTACTTCAAAACCATAAAGTCTTGCAAACTGAGCAACAATACTATTTTCAATACCAGATTGCTTAGCAGATCTGTAAATTCCACGATCAATTGTTGTCTCAACGAAATGATTTTTTTTTGTTAAAACTTTCGTTACTCTTTTTGCTTCATAAAGATTATCCTTATTTAAAAAGACATGAACAGATGTGATATTATTAATATTTACTGTTAGTCTTGAGACAAAATTTCCATTTTTTTCTCTTTTTACAATTAAATAAATTTTTTGATCTTTTCTTAGTGGTCCTACATTATATTCTCGTCTTAAAGCATTTAAGACATTGTTAATATCTGCTTGAGAAATTTTTTGATCTGAAAGAATTCTCTGAATGCTATCTCCATTTCGGGCATTAAATTCAAATTTAGCAGAGCCCGAATTAAATTGACCAAATAAAAAGTCTTTTACTGTAATTAAATTATTTTCTAATTCTTGATTTTTACTTTCTCCATTTTCTCTTTCGCTATATTGATCAAAAGACTTTGCTATAAAAACAAAGCTAATTAGGATTGGAATTAGTAAAAATACTAAACTAGGTTTAAAGTTTGGCCTGTAACTTAAGATCTTTTTATACATTTTGACTTAAATATCTTATTAGCTTTTTAGAGTCATCCCAAACCTCAATTTTAAGTTGTTGTAACCGCTGATTATAGCTAATCAGAGGCTATTTTATTGGGTTTAAATGGCCAATAGCTGTGTTGACTTAGCAACATTTTAGACGTACATACAACGTCCCTTGTCCTGAATAATTAATTATTTAGGGACAAAATAATAAAAATTTAAATAAGACAAAAAGAAATCCTATAAGATTTCTTGTTGTCTTGTTGAGCTCTTTAAAAACGTAAATTAGGAAGAGAAGCGTGGACGGCTATATTTGTAAAAAAATTTGGCTGTACACACTTCTATAAAAAATACAAAAGTAATTTTGTACAAGCTGTTTTTAATTAAACAGATAGTAAAAGCTTGTGTACGCCGTTATTAAACTTGAGAGTTTGATCATGGCTCAGAACGTACGCTGGCGGCACGCCTAACACATGCAAGTCGAACGCAGTAGCAATACTGAGTGGCAGACGGGTGAGTAACATGTGGGAATCTGCCTTGTGGTTCAGGACAACATTGGGAAACCGATGCTAATACTGGATAAGCCCTTACGGGGAAAGTTTTAATGCCATAAGATGAGCCCGCATTTGATTAGTTAGTTGGTGAGGTAATGGCTCACCAAGACAATGATCAATAGCTGATCTGAGAGGATGATCAGCCACACTGGGACTGAGACACGGCCCAGACTCCTACGGGAGGCAGCAGTGGGGAATCTTGCACAATGGAGGAAACTCTGATGCAGCGATGCCGCGTGAGTGAAGAAGGCCTTTGGGTTGTAAAGCTCTTTTGTAGGGGAAGATAATGACTGTACCCTAAGAATAAGGTCCGGCTAACTTCGTGCCAGCAGCCGCGGTAATACGAAGGGACCTAGCGTAGTTCGGAATTACTGGGCGTAAAGCGCGCGTAGGCCGTTGAGTTAGTTAATTGTGAAATCCCAAAGCTTAACTTTGGAACTGCAATTAAAACTGCTCGACTAGAGTTTGATAGAGGAAAGCGGAATACATAGTGTAGAGGTGAAATTCGTAGATATTATGTAGAACACCAGTTGCGAAGGCGGCTTTCTGGATCAACACTGACGCTGAGGCGCGAAAGTATGGGTAGCAAAGAGGATTAGATACCCTCGTAGTCCATACCATAAACGATGATTGCTAGATGTTGGAAATTTATTTTCAGTATCGCAGCTAACGCATTAAGCAATCCGCCTGGGGAGTACGACCGCAAGGTTAAAACTCAAATGAATTGACGGGGACCCGCACAAGCGGTGGAGCATGTGGTTTAATTCGAAGATACGCGCAGAACCTTACCAACCCTTGACATGTCTGTCGCGAGTTTAGGAAACTAGACTTTTCGGTTCGGCCGGACAGAACACAGGTGCTGCATGGCTGTCGTCAGCTCGTGTCGTGAGATGTTGGGTTAAGTCCCGCAACGAGCGCAACCCCTACTTTTAGTTGCCATCAGGTCATGCTGGGTACTCTGAAAGAACTGCCAGTGATAAGCTGGAGGAAGGTGGGGATGACGTCAAGTCCTCATGGCCCTTACGGGTTGGGCTACACACGTGCTACAATGGTAGTGACAATGAGATGCAAGGTGGCGACGCTAAGCTAAACTCAAAAATCTACCTCAGTTCGGATTGCACTCTGCAACTCGAGTGCATGAAGCTGGAATCGCTAGTAATCGTAGATCAGCGTGCTACGGTGAATACGTTCCCGGGTCTTGTACACACCGCCCGTCACACCATGGAAGTTGGTTCTACCTTAAAGCAGATTGCTAACCGCAAGGAGGCGTTTGACCAAGGTATAGTCAGCGACTGGGGTGAAGTCGTAACAAGGTAGCCGTAGGGGAACCTGCGGCTGGATTACCTCCTTTCTAAGGACAGTTCGAAAGTTTACTTTTGAACTATCACTTAACATTGTACATTGTAGCCGTCCTCGTTTCTCTTCCTTATCTCTAATGTTTGTAAAAGAGTTCATTCAACAAAAGGGCCGGTAGCTCAGTTGGTTAGAGCACACCCTTGATAAGGGTGGGGTCGAAAGTTCGAGTCTTTCTCGGCCCACCATTTTTATTAGGGGGATTAGCTCAGCTGGTAGAGCGCCTGATTTGCATTCAGGAGGTCAGCGGTTCGATCCCGCTATCCTCCACCAAATTTTAGAGAAATTCTTTAACATTGTTAATTTGTATCAATATTTTTATATCCTTGTGAAAAATTTATTTTTCACAAATTTTAAAAATTCAATTTACACAGAAAAATTTTTTCTGTGCATAAATCAAGCGTTTAAGGGCGTCTGGTGAATGCCTTGGCACTGAAAGTCGATGAAGGACGTGATATACTGCGATAAGTTTCGGGGAGTTGTATGTAAACTTTGATCCGAAAATTTCCGAATGGGAAAACCCAACTCTTTAAGAGTTATTTCAAACTGAATACATAAGTTTGAAAAGGCAACCTAGGGAACTGAAACATCTAAGTACCTAGAGGAAAAGAAATCAATTGAGATTCCGTCAGTAGTGGCGAGCGAACGCGGAACAGGCCTGTAGTTTTATTTGTACAACTAGAAAAACCTGGAAAGGTTTGCCATAGAGGGTGATAGCCCCGTAAAGGTAAAAGCAAATAAGATTCTTGAGTAAAGCGGGACACGAGAAATCCTGCTTGAAGATAGGGGGACCACCCTCTAAGCCTAAATACTCTTCAGTGACCGATAGTGAACTAGTACCGTGAGGGAAAGGTGAAAAGAACCCCTATTAGGGGAGTGAAATAGAACCTGAAACCGGATGCCTACAATCAGTCGGAGCTCTATATGAGTGACGACGTACCTTTTGTATAATGGGTCAGTGACTTTATCTGTGCAGCAAGCTTAAGCCGAAAAGGTGTAGGCGTAGCGAAAGCGAGTCTGAATAGGGCGATGAGTTGTACGGATAAGAACCCGAAACCTAGTGATCTAGTTATGAGCAGGTTGAAGGTAAGGTAACACTTACTGGAGGACCGAACCGGTGCCTGTTGAAAAAGGCTCGGATGACTTGTGATTAGGGGTGAAAGGCCAATCAAACTGGGAGATAGCTGGTTTTCCGCGAAAACTATTTAGGTAGTGCGTTGAATAATAAGATCTTGAGGGGTAGAGCACTAAATAGGCTAGGGGGAAGAAATTCTTACTAAACCTAATAAAACTCCGAATACTCAAGATTGTTTCTCAATAGACAGACGGTGGGAGCTAACTTCCATCGTCGAGAGGGAAAAAACCCAGACCACCATCTAAGGTCCCAAAATCGTAGTTAAGTGTGAAAGGATGTGAAGACTCCAAAACAGCCGGGAGGTTGGCTTAGAAGCAGCCATCCTTTAAAGAAAGCGTAACAGCTCACCGGTCTAATTAAGAGACTTTGCGCCGAAGATGTAACG